>CAYQCZ010000087.1:0-5681 GCA_964415955.1 uncultured Verrucomicrobiota bacterium
GGGTGGTGCCAAGTGGAAGAAAGACAATTTACAGAAAGATTTTTACACCCCCCAGGTCAGGGTCCGTGGCTGGTCGTCCGCTGTTGATTCGTGTTGTCAGTGCCCTCAACGCCATTTTGCTCCTGAATGGCAGCCACTTGCCATGAGGCTGATTGATATCGAGGACGAGGAGGAGAACGACGACGAGGACGATGGGCTGATTTGCCGTTCAGGCGGTCACTTGAACGAAGTTTCCATTGAGCTACTGCACACGACCGAACTTTTTCTCCAGTTCCTTGAGGCTCATTTCGATGAGCGTGGGCCGTCCGTGCGGGCAGGTGTAGGGCATGTCGCAGTGGCGGAGATCGTCGAGGAGCTTTTCCAGTTCAGGACCGGCCAGCGGGTCGTTGGCCTTCACGGCATGGCGGCAGACAGTCTTGGCGATGGTGTGTTCGCCCAGGCGCAGGGTGTTGATGGATTGCCCGGCGGCTTTGAGTTCGTCGATGAGTTCCATCACGAACTGCCGGGCGTCCGGTGATTTCACAAAGGGCGGCAGGCCATCCAGCAGGAAGGTGCGCTCGCCAAACTCGCTCAGGCCCACGCCGAGCCGTTGGAGCGAGCCCAGTTGATCGCGCACGAACTGGGCGTCGCGCGGAGGGAGTTCCACGGTCTCGGGCAGGAGCAGGCGCTGCGAAGGCGCGCTCTGGTTTTGCTCCATGCGCTTGAGCATCTGCTCGAACAGGATGCGCTCGTGCGCGGCGTGCTGGTCCATGAGCACCAGTCCGCGGTCTGATTCCATCACGACGTAGAGCCGGCCGATCACGCCCACGATGCGCAGTGGAACCGCCAGCAGTGGTGTGGGGGTGGAAGGCGTTGGTTGTGGTGAATGAGCAGGTGTTGCCGATGTTGGAAGGTGGGTTGCCTCGCGCTGCGAGGCAGCGGCAGGTCGCAGCGCGACCGACCCCACCTCTTCAGCCGAACTGTCTTCCTTGCCTTGGCCTCCTGTTGGGTTGGGACGGACTGTTTTGAAACCCATCGGCAGGGAACGTTGCTCGGGGCGGGGCTGCGTCGATGACTTGGTGGAGCCAAAGCCGGGGAGTGGCAATGATGTGGGTTGAGGAGCAACAGGGTGGATTGCCTCAGTTGGCTGAACAAGCGGGGCGTTTGTTCCACGGGTTTCTCGGGTGTGAAAGTCCAGCAGGACATTTCGGACGGCCTTGGTCACCAGCCGTCGCACGTCGCGTTCACGATGGAACTTCACCTCGCGCTTGGCCGGATGAATGTTCACATCCACCTCGCCGGGATCAATCTCGATGAACAGGCAGCAGACCGGGAAGCGGCCTTTCATGAGCGCCGTGTGGTAACCTTCAATCAAGGCGTGGTTCAGCCCACGGTTTTCCACGGGGCGACGGTTCACGAACAGGTTTTGATCCTGTCGCGTGGAACGGGAAACGCCGGGCGCGCCCATCCAGCCCCAAACACGGAAAGGCGACTGGCGCGCCTCCAGCATGGAAGACGCGAGGTCTTCTTCCGGTGCATCGCCGACGATGTCGAGCTGCGCTGTGAAATCCACCGGCAGCAGCGATGTGTCTGCGCCCAGCAGTGCGCGGAGGCGTTCACGCAAGGCTCCCAACTGGCTGGTGGCATCGGTGCCCGACGCGATGGATGGCAGTTGCCAGATGATGCGGGCATCGTTTTGGAAGGTGAAGGCGATGGCCGGGTGAGCCAGTGCGGCGAGCGTCAGATAATGCTGGATGTGAGCGCGCTCGGTTTCCTCGCTGCGGAGGAATTTGCGGCGCGCGGGAAGGTTGTAGAACAACTGCCGCACTTCGACGGCGGTTCCCGGAGCGCAGCCGGCGGCCTTTACCTCGGTGATCTTGCCGCCGTTGATGATGACCTGCGTGCCTTCGGGGTTGTCACTGGATTGCTCCCGCGTGGTGAGTGTGAAGCGGCTGACACTGGCGATGCTGGGGAGCGCCTCGCCGCGGAAACCCATGGTGGCGATGGACTGCAAATCCTCGGCGCGTTGGATCTTGCTGGTGGCATGGCGTTCCAGGCAGAGCAGGGCGTCGTCGCGGTTCATGCCAATGCCATCGTCGGTGACGCGGATCAAGCTGCGTCCGCCCGTCTGGATTTCCACCGTGATGCGCGTGGACCTCGCATCAATGGCATTCTCGACCAGTTCCTTGACCACGCTGGCAGGCCGCTCCACGACTTCACCAGCGGCGATCTGGTTGGCGACATGCTCGGGGAGAAGTCGGATGCGGTTCATCGTCAGTTTTACCCCAAGAGCGTTCGCGGAACGGCGGCTTTTCCTGCACGGAGATGGAAGCCTTCTGGCTTCATCCCTTAACAACAGGAAGTGTGAAGTGGAAAATGGCGCCCTTGCCGGGTTCACTGCGGACACCGATCGATCCGCCGTGATCCTCGACAATTTTCTTGCAGATCGAAAGGCCCAGGCCGGTGCCGTTGGATTTGCCGAACGTGGCGAATGGTTCGAACAAGCGCCCGGCGATCTCCGGTGCGATGCCCTTGCCGGTGTCCTCGATCTCCGTATGCAGTTCCCTCCCGACCACCTTGAAACGGATGAAGACCCTGCCGCCGTCCGCCATTTCATGGCAGGCGTTGCCGATGAGGTTGTAGAACACGTGTGTGAGGCGCTGCTGGTCCATGAGGATGTCCACCTGCGGCGGCGCATCGGACAGGATGATTTCCACGCCCTTGGCCGAGACCTCGATCTTCAAATCGTCCACAAGCGGTTGGAGGAACCTGGGGAACGCCACGGGCGCGAGGACGACGGAGGATTGCGAGCCGCGCGAGAATTCGAGCAGTTCGCCGATCATGTTGCTGAGACGGTCCACCTGCTTGCGGATGCGTTTCTGGGCGTTGCTGCGCATTTCCGGCGAGGCGCTCTCCATGGCCATCATCTCGGCGGAAAGGCCGATGATGTTCAGCGGGTTCTTGAAATCGTGGACGATGGAACGTGCGAACCGTCCCACCAGGGTGAGTCGTTCCGCCTGGAGCAATTCCTGGATGTAGGCGCGGTTGGAGTCACGCATGCGCAGGCTGAACTCCCGCATGAGACAAAGGGCGAGGGCTGGATTGCTGGCGAGAACCTTGAGGAAATCCTCGCGGGTGATGAACACCACCCTGGATGGCTGTTCGGCCCTGGCCGTCGCTGAACGTGGTTCGTTGTCGAACATCGCCATTTCACCGAAAAAATCCCCCGGGCCGACGCGTGACAACACCCGTCGCTCCTTGTCGTTCACCAGTGCGGACATCTGCACCAGGCCCTCCAGCACCACGTAGAGGCCGTCGCCGGGGTCGCCCTGGGAGAAAATGACATCACCCTGCTGGAAGGACTTCATCTGGCCCGTCTGCTGGACCGCGTGGAGGGCCTCGGTGAGCAACGATCCAAAGTGACGTGACTTTTCGCTGGGTGCCATCGGCGCGAAGTCTAGGACGGCGGTTGGTGCCGTAAAGAGAATTGATTGCCGCCTGCCTGCCGGACGGTCCTCAGGCGCTGGTCATGGTGCCGGACGGCGGTGCGCTGCACAGTTCAATCACATGCCCGTCGGGGTCGGTGACAAAGATCTGATAGGCTCCATCCGGACGTGTGCGCCGGGGCGACCGTTCTGCGCCGATGGTGGAGAGGTGTTCCTCCCAGGCGGCCAGGTCGGACGTGAGCAGGGCGAAATGATTGCCGCGGTGATGGGAGTGGACGTCCGTCTGGAGGTTGCCGATCAGGTGCAGTTCCTGCGTGGAACCGAGCCGGAACCATGCCCCCGGGAAGTCGAAGTCAGGGCGGGGGATGCGTTCGAGTTTCAATGTCTCCGAGTAAAAGCGGCAGCTCCTCTCCACGTCGCTGACGTGCAGTGCCACGTGGTTCAATTCCTCGATGGAAAGGCTCACACGAAAAACAGCGCCTCAGTAGCCGCCGGTGATGTAGCTCTGCAACTGGTCGATGGTCGAAGACTGTGCGGCCATGATGTATTTCATGACATCGCCCACGGACACCATGGCGACGACCTTGTCGCCCTCCATTACGGGGAGGTGGCGGACACGCTTCTCCGTGATGAATCGCATGCATTCGCTGACGGACGTGGCCTCGGTGACCGTGTAGGGATCAAGCGTCATGATTTCATTGACCGGGGTCTGGCGCGAAGACTTTCCCTTCAGGATGACTTTGCGGGTGTAATCGCGCTCGGTGAGAATGCCGATCAGCTTCTCATCCTTGACCACGACCACGGCCCCCACGTTTTTTTCCGCCATGAACTGGATGGCGTCGAACACCATGGCATCCGGGCCGATGGACCACACCTGACGGGTTTTGTTCGCTAGCAGCGTTCCGACTGTTCCCATGACATCCATAACGATTCCTCCGGCTGAAGTTGCATTTTGCATCGGAAATGTCCTGCGCATGCACCTGCGTCATGGTGCGAGGCATTTCCGGCGACAACGGTATTAAACGCCTCTTTGCTGCGGGTGACAACTTGAAACCTCCGTCTGGTGCCGTTCACTGCGTGGCAATGGCCCGCCACGCGCGATGCCAGAGCTAGGAGCGTTTGGGAAAATAACTGGTGCCGTTCACTGCGTGGCAATGGCCCGCCACACCGCGCCGCAGGCGCCCGCCAGGGCACCCAGCCGGGCTGGAACGATGCGGACCTCTGCGTCGCGAACTTTCCACTCCACATCGGAGACCATGCTGGCAAGCGGTTTGAACAAGGCGTCGCCCGCGCTGGCGATGCCGCCGCCCACCACGACCACTTCAGGATCAAACAGGTTGGTGAAGGAGCCGATGGCACAGGCCAGGGCCTTGACCGAGCGCAGCCAGATGGCGGTGGCGTCGGGGTCGCCGCGCAGATGTGACTGGATCAGTTCATGCGTGGATTGAAACCGGCCGGCGCTGCGCTCAAGGATCGTGCAGTTGCCGATGTGCCATTCCAGGCTTCCCGGTGTGCCGCAAATGTCCGGAGCGCCATCCACGTCCAGACAGATGTGCCCCAGATGCCCGGCCTTGCCCGAATGCCCCCGCAAGAGCCGTCCATCCACCATCGCCGCCCCGCCCACGCCGGTGCCCAGCGTGATCAGCAGCACATTGAGCAGGCCCCTGGCGGCACCCATCCAGATTTCACCCAGCAACGCTGCATGGGCATCGTTCAACACAGGAACCTTGAACGATGTCTGTAGAAGTTCGCTCCAGACCAACCCCTCCAGCCCGGCCAGACGGTTGGGAAGGCAGGCGATGGAGGCCTCGTCCGCGGCGGCAAGCCCCGGCGCAGAAAGGCCGATGTGTGCAGCATGGCCGAATTCCTCCTGCAGACCGGTCACCATCTCAACCACGCTGGCGGCCCACTGCCTGCCGGCTTGCGGATCGAAATCAACACGCGTCTGGCGCAGCAATCCGCCATCGAGGGTCACCGCCACGCCCTTGATGCTTGAACCGCCCAGATCTATGCCGATGGCGTATTTCATGACAGGACAACACTGGCCGCAAACGCATCAAGAATCCCGGACTGCATGGATCAATCCTTTCTCCATACGCGGGCGTCGCCCTGGACCCGTGGATCAGCAGCGGCTGTGAAATGCCCCTTGTTGTCCAGCCCCACCGCCTGGGTGACACCGATCGTTTGGACGACATTCAACGTGTGCCCGCGCCTTGCGAGCTCCTCTCGCACGGCATTCGGCAAGGCGCGCTCCAC
>CAYQCZ010000087.1:5712-11134 GCA_964415955.1 uncultured Verrucomicrobiota bacterium
TTCATCGGGCTGCCATTGGTGGTGAAAGCGTGGTCCTGCGACTGCCCGGGCCAGCGGTTGTTCAAAATCCACAACCCGTATGATCGCAAGCAGGGTTTGACTGATGATGGTCGGTCCGCCCGCTGCACCCACGGACAGAATGGGTCTGCCATCCTTGAGAACGATGGCCGGACTCATGCTTGAAAGCGGACGCTTGCCCGGGGCGATGGCGTTGGCCTCGTTGCCCAGCAGACCAAAGGCGTTGGGCACGCCGGGTTGTGCGGAGAAGTCATCCATCTCGTTGTTCAGCACGATGCCTGTGCCGGGCACGACCACCTTGGAGCCGAAGGTGGTGTTGATGGTGGCGGTGCAGGCCACCCATGAGCCATCACTGTCCGCGGTGGAGAAATGGGTGGTGTGCTTTCCAAAAACATCTTCTGTGGCACGCGGCGGTTTCCCGTGCTCAGGCACCGCACCGGCACGTTTCAGATCGATTCTGTCGGCCAGCGCCTTTGCATAGGTCTTGTCCACCAGACCGCGCGGCACAGGCGTGAAGTCCGGGTCGCCCAGCCACCAGGCACGGTCGGCAAAGGCCAGTTTCATGGCCTCAGTGACCACATGCACGAAGTCCGGCGTATTGTCGCCCATGGCCCGCAGGTTGAAATGTTCGAGGATGTTCAGGATTTGCGCCACATGCACGCCTCCGGAACTGGGAGGGCTCATGCCAGCAATCTCATGGCCGCGGTAGGTGGAGCGCACCGGTTCCCGCAGCCTCACCTTGTAGGCCTTGAAATCAAGGGTGGTCATCACGCCGCCATGGGTTTGCATCCACGAGGCGGTTGCCCGGGCGAAAGGCCCTTCATAAAACCACTCCCTGCCGTCTTTTGCGATGGCGCGGTAGGAGCGGGCCAGGTCGGTTTGGACCAGAAGATCACCCGCAGCGAGCGGTGAACCGTCGGGGCGAAGGAAGATTGAGCGGCTGGATTCGAACTTTGACAGCGCTTCAGAGGCCGGTTTCAGGCGGTCAGCATACGTCTCGCTCAGCAGGAACCCCTTTTCGGCGATGATGGCCGCTGCATGCAGATGTCTTGCGAGTGGGAGGCGTCCATGCTGGCGCACGGCAAGATCATAAGCGGCCAGGGCGCCTGGCACGCCGGACGCCAACGCCCCGGTCTGGCTCAGGCGTGTGTCGGCTTTTCCTTCGCGGATGAACATGTCGCTTGTGGACCTGGCGGGTGCCGTTTCGCGACCGTCAATGGCATGGATTTCTCCGTTGGGCTTGTGGATGACCATGAAGCAGCCGCCGCCCAGTCCGGAGTTGAAACCATCCACCACACCGAGTGTGAGGCCAGCAGCGACGGCGGCATCCACGGCGTTGCCGCCTTCTTGGAACGCTTCCTGTGCGGCCGCTGTGGCCAGTGGATGGACTGTGGCCGCAGCACCGGCTTGAGCCCCCTGCGATGAGGCTGTCGCGGCCAGCCACAGCAAGGTCCAGAGCGCAAGACAGTGCGTGAGGGATGGCATGCCTGTCAGTGTCGTCCCGCCACGGAAGGAGTCAATTCGCTTGAGCGGCAAAAGCTCATCGCACTGGAGGGACTGCAGTCTGGGTGATTATTGCAGCAGATGGAAAAACAATATGTTATAAAGCTAATTAATTAATAACATCACCCAAAATGACTAAGGAATACAAATTGTAAGTTGTAAATTAATAAATAAAATGATTACTGGATATTATGAAAACATTAATTAACTACCTACTTATTGTTCCATTGTTTTGCCTTTTCATTACATCAGGGTGTTCCAATCGGGAGGACGTCCAGCCTGTGCAGCCAGCGCCTTCCAGTGAGGGGGCCACTTCCTTGAATCTTGGCGAAAGTCCGGCTGTTCCTGATGGGGGACAAAGCGGGCCAGCCGTTGGAAACCTCGGAAACGTCGGGGACATCTCCGGGAACGACCCTGTGGCGGAAGCCAAGGACATGGAAAAGCAGCGGAAGGAACTGGAAGCGAGGATCAAGGCTGGTGAAGAGGGCACGACGCCCGACCCTGTCGAGGACCGGTGGATCGGATTGCTGGAGAAGGCATACAACTCGTATTACAGCGAGTATAACAAGGATCCCGGCTCGCTTCAGGATCTCGTGAAGGCCGGTTATCTCCGTTCCGTTCCCAACCCGCCTCCGGGCAAAAAATATGCCATCATCCCGGACGGAGGCGGCATTCAAATCGTGGAGGCCCGATGAGATTTCTGAAACCAGCCCAATCAACAACCAAACCGCATATGAACAAACGCACATTAGTCCAGCCACCTGGCGCATCCTCGCGCCGGGGGTTCACATTGATCGAACTGCTCGTGGTGATAGCCATCATCGCCATCCTCGCGGCCATGCTGCTTCCCGCGCTGGCCAAGGCCAAGTCCAAGGCGCTTCAGACCCAATGTCTCAACAACACGCGGCAATCCGGCAGTGTCATGGCCATGTATTTTGGCGACAACAAGGGCGAGTTGCCCTTTGCCGTGATGCGCGTCGTCTCAGGCCGCGCCGTTTCCTGGGATGATCTGTTGCACAATTATCTGGGCGGACCCGAGACGGCCAACCAACTGCGTGCCTGGGAACCACAGCGAGGTCAGGGCGGTCGCCGCGCGGAAGTGGCGGCCGGGCGCGGAGCCCCCTCAATCAAGGCCTTCCGTTGCCCGTCGAACAAGCTGAACAATGGCGACGGGAGGTTTCCGGATGGCATCAGGAGTTATGCCCTGCCGCGACACTCGATGAACAACGTGTTTGAAGGCGGCGCTTCGGCTCCGTTCTTTGGCCAGGCCATCTGGCCCCCGAGTTCTGACAATGCCTGCGGGGTGGGAATTCAGTGGCGGATCGACCAAAGCGGCAATCCGGGTGTGACGTGGAACACGGCGGACGCATGGAACAGCGGGGCCAATCCCCGCTACCAGACATCAGTCACCGAGGGGATGGTTTTGGAATCCTCCAGCACGATTGCCCTGGCCGAGATCGGCCGCGGCGAACGCAACCCGATGTCGATCACGGATTCCGGCAACGGTGCCCGTCGATGCCAGCAGGGCTCCCTTGAAAACCAGGTCATCAGCACGGCGGCCAATCATCTGGTTTCCGGCATCAACAACCGCAGCTACATCGACCCGAACTCCTATCACCAGAACCTGTTCAACTATCTCATGATGGATGGGCATGTGGAGCTGCTGAATCCTGCGGCGACGCTCGGCAGGACGAACTCCAACCTTTCCCGCCAGACGGGCATGTGGACCATCCGGCCCAACGATTGAAGATTCGCGGGTGCCCGCAGCGAAGCAGATATCAACACACTGATTCACACCCCAAGGAGCCGGCCATACGGTTTCCTTGGGGTTTTTCGTGTGGCGGTCACACGGGCCGGATCTTCGGCGGGGTCGCTCTCATGCCGTGTGGGCACCCGGTCAGCAATCCCGCGTGATGCCGAACTGCGCCTCGAACTCACGGGAAAAAGCGCGCAGCTCGTCCATGATTCTGCCGGGCTGTTCAGACACGGCATCCAGCATGCGATCCGTCACCTCGGGTTTGTTGCGGATGAGATCCACGGCGAGGGTGACCTTCATCAGGCAATTGTTGATGTTGTGCCGGGTTTCGGAGAGCCGGTTGTTGAGCGCGTCCAGTTCCGCGGGGGTGATGGTGACTGGCTTTTGAGGCACGCTCATGCGCGAGTTATCGGTTACAAGGGGCTGGAAATCAAGGCACTTTGGTGAGGGGAATGGTGCGCGGTAGAGGCTTCGAACCTCTGACCCCTACCGTGTCAAGGTAGTGCTCTACCACTGAGCTAACCGCGCTTACCAACAAGGCGGAGGAGGTTGCAAAGGAGCCGTGTCTTTGGCAAGCGGAGATTTGGACGGAGATTTGGACGGGAATAAACGAAACGATGCGCCTCATTCACACTCTTGGCACTGGGGGCCGGTTGAAGTAGTTTCGCGGGACATGCGCTGGATTGTTTCAAAAGGTCTTTTGCTGGGGTTGGTGACCTCGCTCCTGGGCGGTGGCCTCGCGGCACAGGAGCCGCCGCCGACGCTCGCTCCTGAAATTGACATGGCCGACATCCGGGCGCGGGCCGAGAAGAATGATCCCCAGGCACAGACAACGCTTGGAACCTTCTACCAATTGGGCCAGCAGGGACTGAGGCCCGACTACAAGGAAGCCATGAAGTGGTTCCAGCGTGCTGCCGCGCAGGGCGACCCCGGCGCGATGTATCGGATTGGCTACATGCACTACACGGCCCAGGGAGTGTCGCACAACATGCAGGAGGCGGTGAGGTGGTTCAAACAGTCCGCCCAGGCGGGATTCGCGATCGCCCAATACACCGTGGGCAACATGTTCAAGGAGGGGTTTGGAATGCCGCAGAACTACACGGAGGCACTGCGCTGGTTTTATCATGCGGCGGAGCAGGGGTATGCGCCGGCACAGCACCAGGTGGGTTCCATGATTTTTCAAGGCAAGGGCACGGAACAAAATTACATCGAAGGCTGCAAATGGTGGTATGTCGCAGCCGAGCAGGATTATCCCAACGCGAAGGAAGCGTTGACCACCGTGGCTTTGACTTTTCTGGCACGCGATGAAATGGAGCACGCAAGCAATCTGGCACGTGAGTTCAAGCCCCGGCCGCCACGGGCTGTGCCCGAAAAGGCCGAGCCGCCTCCCATCTACCACGATCTTCTTGCCAAGGCGAACAGCGGTGATGCCGAGGCCCAGTATCAACTCTCGCTGCTCCTTCAAAGCGGGCAGCCGACGATGGAGGATCTCAAGGAGGCGCGGAAATGGATCGTCAAGGCGGCTGCGGGCGGCAACGCCGAGGCCCAGCATCAGCTCGGCTCCATGTATTTCACGGGACAGGGCATGGTGAAGGATTACGTGTCCGCCTACAAATGGATGGCTTTGGCTGTCGGCCAGGGACGCACGAACGCCGTTGCCGGCCGCGACCGTGTCGCCGCCGTGATGACACCCTTCCAGCTTGCCGAGGCGCGAAAGCAGATCGCGGCCTTCATTCCGGTCAAGCCTGCTCCAGTGACAACCAATTCCACGGCGGGCGGCACAACGGCCGCCGTGGCGGTTCCCGACAAAGCCACTTCCCCGCCTGTGGCAACCACCGTCCCTGGAGGTGTCGTCGAGGCATCGCCACAGCCGGCGACTCCTGCGGCCCGCCCCAAGAATCCTCCATCGACTGGGTCTGGCCCTGAATCGCTTCCGGTGGATTTGCAGCAGTTGCGACGCGAAGCCGAGTCGGGGAAGCCGGAAGCGCAACTGGCCCTGGGCCTGAAGCATCTCCACGGGCAAGGCGTGGCTGCGGACAGGGCTGCCGCCATTCAATGGTTGGAGAAGGCGGCCGGCAAAGGCCACAGCCCAGCACAATACTGGCTTGCCACCACATTTGACATCGGCCAGCAAAACGAGCGTGT
>CAYQCZ010000088.1:0-7788 GCA_964415955.1 uncultured Verrucomicrobiota bacterium
TGGAGGACCCACGGGTTCAGCGCGCACTGGCCTACATCAAGAAAACCCAGGAGGAGGACGGCTCCTTCTTTGGTCGCTGGGGCGTGAACTACATCTACGGCACCTGGCAGGTGCTGCGCGGAATGCGCGCGCTCAATTACGACATGTCCGAGCCATGGCTGCTCAAGGCCCGCGACTGGCTGGAAAGCGTCCAGCAACCCGATGGCGGCTGGGGCGAGCGCTGCAACACCTATGATGACCCAGTCTTCAAAGGTCAGGGCCCGAGCACCGCATCGCAGACGGCATGGGCATTGATGGGCCTTTGCGCCATGGGCGATCCCAACCGCGAGAGCATCCAACGCGGCATTGATTACCTTGTCCGCACGCAAAACGAAGACGGTTCATGGACGGAGGAGGAAATTACCGGCACGGGCTTCCCGCAGGTGTTCTACTTGAAATACGACATGTATCGGAACTCCTGGCCGCTCGTCGCCCTAGGCACCTACCACAAGCTGCTCCATCCCGAGGACGCCTCCGGCCGGCAGATTTCCATCGTGTATTGATGCGCCACGCGGCAACACCCCTTTCAGCCGATAAGAACCACCAAGACAAGGTGCCAGGACGATGCAGTTGGATGAGAAGGACACGCGTCCCACGTGTCCTTTGATACCAACGATCTCAATTGGCCGGCAGAACGGCCGGGGCAAAGCACGTTGTCACCCTCTCCCTTTGCGGAGCAAGGGGAGAGGGCCAGAGGTGAGGGGTTGGCCACGAAGTCACCAACGGCTGCACCCCTCATCCGGCCTTCCGCCTCCGCCAAAGGCTACGGCGGACAAGTCGGCCACCTTCTCCCCTCGCTGCGCGATGGGAGAAGGATTGCGTCGCCATCCCTGATTCTGCCGGATTTTTCCAGTAATTGGCATGAGCCGTCCTGGCGAAGAAGTTCATGCACTGATTCTTTCCGATCGCACAGCGCGGTGTTGGAATCATGGCGGCGTGATCAGCGGGCTGCTTCTGAAGTCGCGTCCAAGGCTCTTTCTTCTCCTCTCATTCCGTGTCTTCAGTGTTTTCTGTGGTTCCAAACTCCAGATTCAGGTCTAACCTCCGGCATGCGGTTCTACTTGCTGAGCTTCCTACTGGCTGCGATGTCCTTGCCCAAGGCCGTTGCCCAGACCGAATCGCCGGAAGCACCACCGCTGGAAGTCGTGATGGCCGCCGCATTTGAAGGCGACGCCATTTCCCAATACACACTCGCCCTCATGTATGAGCAGCGCGAGGCCTACACGAATGCCGTGCGATGGCTTCGACGCGCCTCCGACGCCGGCCTGGGCGAGGCGCAATTCAAGCTCGCCTACATGCAGACCGTGGGGCTGGGCACCGCCAGGAACATGGAGGAAGCGGTCAAATGGTATCGCGCGGCAGCCGAAAAGGGCCATGCCGAGGCCCAATACAATCTCGCCGTCTGCCTCGAAAAAGGACTGGGCATCAAACAGGATGTAAAGGCCGCCTTCGACTGGCACACCAAGGCCGCCCTGCAAGGTGATGACTTTGCCCAGAAAGCCCTTGGTGTGTGCTACGAAATGGGCCGCGGCGTGGCCACCGACTGGATCGAGGCCTTCAAATGGTATGAAACGGCGGCCCGGCGCGGCAACCGCGACGCCATCAAGCTGCGCTCACTGCTGGAACCACGCATGAGCAAGGCCCAGCTCTCGGAAGCCCGCCAGCGCTATGAATCCTTCATCGCCAAGGCACCTGCCTCCCTTTCCACGCCCCTGCCCGGCAAGGATGACGAACCAAGGAAACGCGCCGTGGATTTCCTGGAATAGCTCCTCGCAGACGGTGGTTGCAGCAGCCCTGCCCCCCTGTCGTTTGACGATGCGGCTGTTTTTGGATTGCCCGGCCGGTGGTTGGATTCAACCATGTCCCGCATGAGCCTGTTCAACGCCTTCGACGAGGCTGCGCGCCGCCAGCCCGCACACATCGCCATTTACTGGGGCGATGCCGAGCTTTCCTACGCCTGGCTGACACATCGCGCCGCCTGGCTGGCGAAGGAACTCTCTCAACGCCATGCACTGGGCCGGGGTGATCGCGTAGCTGTGTGGCTGAAGAACTGCCCCGAGTTTCCAGCGGCCCTTTTCGGCGTGTGGCGGGCGGGCGGCGTGGTCACACTGATCAACAATTTCCTGAAGCCGGACGAGGTGGCCTACATTCTCAAGGATTCCGGTGCGCGCGTGGTCATCACGGATGAAAGCCTGTCAGAGCCGCGCGCCAAAGTCGCGGCCATGCACCCGGAGCTGGCATTCATCGGCATCGAAAGCTTCGCGGAACTTTCCCCCGATGAACTGCCACCCGCTTCACTCACCACAGAGGACCTCGCCGCCCTGCTCTACACCTCCGGCACCACGGGTCATCCGAAAGGCGCGATGCTCACGCATGGCAATTTTCTCTCCAACGTGCGCAGCTGCCGGCAATGTCTCGAAATCACCAGTGACGACCGGCTGGTGGTGTTGCTGCCGCAGTTTCACAGTTTCATGTTCACCGTGGGCACGTTGCTGCCGCTTCTTTCCGGGGCCTCCATCGTGCTGATCAAGACGCTTCATCCGCTCAAGCATGTGCTGGAGGAAATCATCCGCCGCAAGGCCACCCTTCTTCCCGCCGTGCCGCAAATCCACCGCGCGCTGGCGGGGATGCCCGCCGGACTGCAACTGCCGCTGCGTCTGTGCGTGAGTGGCGGCGCGCCGATGCCGTTGGAGGTGCTGCGCCAGTTTCAGGAACGCTGGCCGGCCATTCCGTTGATCGAAGGCTACGGCCCCACCGAAAGCAGCCCGGTGGCGACAGTGAACCCGATTCACGGACAACGAAAGGCCGGCTCTGTGGGCGTGCCCATCCCGGATGTGCAGTTGAGCATCCGCGATGACAACGGACAGGAACTCCCTGTGGGCGCCACCGGCGAGATTTGCATCTGCGGCCCGAATGTCATGCGCGGTTACTGGAATCAGCCGGAGGAAACCGCCGCCGTGCTGCGCGATGGCTGGCTTTACACAGGCGACATCGGACATCGCGACGCGGACAACTTTTATTACATCACCGACCGCAAGAAGGACATGCTGCTGGTCAATGGCATCAACGTCTATCCGCGCGAGGTGGAGGAAGTGATCTACCGTTTTCCGGGTGTCAAAGAAGCGGCGGTCATAGGCGTTCCGGATGCGCGCAAAGGCGAGCAACCAGTGGCCTATGTGGTGCCGGCGGACAACACCACCCTTGATGAGAAAGCCATCATCGCCCATGTGCGTGAACATCTGGCGGATTACAAGGTGCCGCGCCATGTCCACTTCCTCAATGCCCTCCCACGCAACGCCACGGGCAAGGTGCTGAAAACGGAACTGCGGAAAAGGAAGGATTGATTTGCGGTTCACCCCTCGGGATCGGGCTTCAGCACCTTGGGCAGCACCGCAACAGCCCAGAGGAGCAACCCGCCCAGCCAGCAGATGGACGCATACAGGTAGTGAGTCTCCATGGTGCTGGGCACCAGATCACCCGTCACTCGAGACAGCATCGCCACCAGAATCAGCAACGCGACCGTTACAAGGGTTGGATGCACCTTCTCCAATTGAGCGCGGGTTCCGCTGTGACCAAAAATGACCCTGGTGCCCACGCCGAGAGTGATCAACCCGAAGCCGGTGACCAACTCAATGTGTGAAAGCGCCACACGCCAGCCTGAAAACCAGCCTGCGGCCAGCATACCCAAAGGCAGGCACAACAGGCCGCATGTCAGGAAACCATCCACACCCCTCCATGACATCCGCAGCTTCTCCAGCGGCATTTCGCGCCATAAATAGGCGGCCATGACGCCTGCCCGGAGCGTTGAAGCGGACCGCGACCAGCCGAAAGCCTCCAAGATGTAGGTGGACACGATGACCGCGCCTGTTGCACCCGCCACACATGCAGACCGACGCCATTCCGGCGTCACGGTCCGTGCAGACGGCAATTTCCGGCGAATCCCAAGCCCGAGGAATCGTGGAAGCAGGAAACCACCCGCCCCAAGAACGCTCAACAGGATGAAGGCGTGATAGGCGAGCAGACGCGCAAGCACTTCACGCGATGGAGGCGCCTCGCCGTGAGCGTTTGCAAGCGCGAGCATCGTCCCGACGACGCCACAGGCAACGCCTGTTCCCACCAGCACAAATCCGGGCGGCGGCAGATCGTTGCGTGATGGCAGCCGTCTTCCGAGCACCCAGGTCCCGAAAACAATCTGTGCCAGAAACAATCCATCACCCGTGTGGATGAAGCCCAGTGCATGCGCTGCCGCGCCCGCAATGAACAACACCAGCCACGTCATGGTTTCCCATGCCACCAGAGGCGCGGTTCCTGTGAATCGCGGAAACGACGTGCCCATGAAGCCAAACACAAAACCGCCGAAGAAACCGTGGATCATCAACCGCGCATGGCGTGTGCCGGGGTAATCCGTCATCCAGCCGGACAACATCAACGGCCACAGCAGAACGCCCAAAATTCCAACCAGCGTGGCAGCAGGGAAAAATAACCTGAACGGTTCGCGACAAACCGCCCCGAAGCCCACATGTGATCGCACCGGCACCCCGGCCCACTGGCGCTCCCGCGCATGACGCGGGCAACGCGGGGCTCCGGGCTGGGTGTCTGGCATTTCCATGAAAGGCTTGGCAGTCAGTGACACCCTCCGACCATCGCGGGAAAGGGTCAAACGCGCCGCGCGTCATTTGGCAGTGTCTGGGCCTTCCTTGGCGGCATGCTTGGTCTTGGAGAGAAGACGGACGTCCGTGATGCGCAGGGATTTGTCCAACGCCTTGCACATGTCCTAAATGGTCAATGCCGCGACACTGACCGCCGTCAACGCCTCCATCTCCACGCCGGTCTGCGAAGCAATTTTGGCCGAGGCAGTGATGATGATCCGATCCCGTGACGCGGGCGTGTCGAACTGCACTTCACAATGGGTGATGGGCAGCGGATGGCAGAGCGGAATCAGTTCACCGGTGCGCTTGGCGGCCTGGATGCCCGCGATGCGCGCGGTGGCCAGCACATTGCCCTTGGCCACGGCATTGGACTCGATCAATTCGAGTGTGGCGGCCTGAAGATGGATTTCCCCGCACGCCACGGCCTCGCGGAGCACCACGGGCTTCCCGGAAACATCCACCATGCTGGCCTCACCGCTGGAGTCGATGTGGGAGAGTGATGCCATGCCAATCAACCTTCCCCAATCGCATCCATCACTTGTCGGACTATCTTGGGGTGAAGAATCCTTTTGCCATGAAACGGGATCACCATGCGCGTGTCACCCCGGAGGTAGATTCTGTGACTGCCTTTGGATCGAATCATTTCGAAGCCGGCCCGCAGCAGCATCCGCTCAGCGTCTGCTGCGGTCAATCGGGGCTGTTTAGGCAATCGAAACCTCCATGGCCGTGGTGACGATCTGCCTGCGGGAAAGTTTTCGCTGCTGAGCCCGTGGCAGGGTTTCCAGGTAAAGCTCAGCCGCCTCACGGATGTTTTCCAAGGCCTCCTCGAAAGTGTCGCCCTGGCTCTGGCAGCCCGGCAGGTCAGGGACATAGGCAAAATAACCGTCGTCGTCCTTCTCAATGATGATGTTGATACGAAATGCCATGGGCCTACGATAACTACCCGCAAGGGTGGGGCAAGACGCATTTCCCCCTGCAACTTGTGGCTGATCTACCGTAAAATGAGGGCAAACGGTGGCTCAGAGTTGTGTTCTCCAATCTTCCACCGCTGCACGCATCAGCTCACCACACTTCACACGCGGCGTGACGAATTTCGGCGTGAACCATGGGAATGCGCCCACAAGATCGTGTGTCACCAGAATCTGTCCATCGCAATCCGATCCCGAGCCTATGCCGATGGTGATGAATGGGAACCTTTCCGTGATCTCCTTCGCCACCGGTGGTGTGATCAACTCCAGCACGACGGCAAAGGCTCCCGCGTCCGCGAGCGCGGCAGCGTCATTCAGCAAACGGGCGCGCCCGGCATCGTCCCTGCCCTTGATGCGATACTTGCCGCCTTCCTCCAGCACATGCTGCGGCAGCATGCCGATGTGGCCCATGAATGGAATGCCAGCGGCTTGAACTGCCTCCACCTGCGGGAGAATGTCGCGCCCACCTTCGGCTTTCACATACCGCGCACCGATGTCGAAGAGCCGTCGCGCATTCTCCACGGCCTGCGATGGCGTGTCATAGCTGCGATACGGAAGGTCCGCACCTGTGAGTGCGGATGGCTGTGCCCGGACCACGGCCCGCAGGTGATGCTCGATGTCCGCCATGGTCACATGCGTGGTGTCGGGATGGCCCAGCACCATCATGCCCAGTGAATCCCCCACCAGCAGGATGTCCACACCGGCTTCATCCAGCAGCTTCGCCATGGGGAAGTCGTAGGCAGTAAGGGCGGCGGCACGTCGTTTCCCTTTCAGGGCACGGATGTCATCAATGGTGATGGGCGCACGCATCGTCAGGGGGAGTTTCCCCCGCGCACGGCCGGGGACAAGGGCAAAAGCGCGATTTGCCAGACAGGCGGCAAGGGCTCAGTCGATGTAGCGAAAATCAATGCTCGCGAAGAGGGCCTGATACAAGCCGGCCCACGCTTGTTCACGGCGTCCGGCGGAGGTGTTGTCCTCCGTGGGCAGTGTGATGTGGTTCATCGCGAGATTGAGTTCGCGTTCCGTGGCGCGGCGTCCCAGCGCGATCACGTAGGCGTGGTGAATGTGCTGCGCATCGTCCATGTCCGGCAATGCCAGCGTCTGACGCGCCGCTTCGGTGGCCTGCTCCATGGTGAAGGGATGGTTCATGAGATACAGCCCCTGGGTGGCCGTGGTGCTGGTGTTGCGGCGGCCGGCCACCATGTTGGGATCGGCGAAATCGAAGGACTCGAACAACTCCAGCAACGTGTTGCGGAACACGGGCGTGTAGAGGCTGCGGCGGGTGTCATCGAACTTGTAGCCATACTCGATGGTTGTGCCCTCCTTGATGTTCGGCCCGCCCAGGTCACGGTTCAACTGGCCGCTGGCCACAAGCATGCCGTCGCGGATGGCCTCGGCAGGGAGACGCCGCCGGTTCATGCGCCAGAACAAGCGATTCTCCGGGTCCAGTTCAATCCGCCTGTCCGCGATTCCAACACCGGCAACTGCGTCACTGCGCTGCTGGTAGGTGCTGGAAAGCACAATGTCGCGAATGATCTGCCTGGTGGACCAGCCGCCGTCCCGCAGGCGGGCCGCCAGCCAGTCAAGCAGCTCGGGATGCGAGGGCCGCTCACCGGTGCTGCCGAAGTTGTCCACCGTCCGCACCAGCCCCACGCCTGTGAGCCAGTGCCAGACGCGGTTGGCATAGACACGGGGCGTGAGCGGGTTGCCCGGCTCCACCAGCCAAGCCGCGAGCTCCTCGCGTCCGCTGCGATCTCCAGGAATGACCGGCGGCTTGACGGATGCGACCTGCAGGAAACCACGGGGCACCAACGGCCCCTTGTTGGCAGTGACACCGCGTATGCGGATTTCCGTGTCGCCAATCTTCTCAGCTTCTTTCACACCCATGGCGACAGGGCGCTTCGGCCCCTTGTCCTGAAGCTTCTTGAGCTGCGCTTCGAGCGCCTTCACATCGACGCCTGCATCGGTCTTTGCGGCCAGTTCTCCCGCCTTGCCCTTTCTGCCCACGGGAATGAACTGCACGGCATCGGCGATGACATTCTTGCCGTCCGTGCCCTCCGTGGTGAGGCGGACAAAACCCTCGCGACCGGCCTTGAAATGAAACACTCCCAGCGACCGGAACAGATGCCCGA
>CAYQCZ010000088.1:7811-11122 GCA_964415955.1 uncultured Verrucomicrobiota bacterium
CATGTTCACCATCAAGCGGGTCTCGCCCTTCGAATGATGAATTGTCACCGGCGCATTGGTGGCGCGGCGGACATTGTAATCATGCGCCAGGCGCACTTCGTAGTCGCCGTCCTCGGGCAGCTCCGGCCGGAACGTCGCAGACTTCATGCCTTTGCCCGTCTTGTCATCATGCAGGTAGCCCGCACCGACAAACGGCGGCGTGTGAACGGAGGACTTCCATTCGCCCACAAGTTCCGCCTGCGTGTCGTCCACCACGATGCCTGCCAGCGTGGATGGGTCCGCCACGATGAACGGGATGAGTTCCGGCCGGTCCACCTGCGATGGCATCGGCAGGGGGCGCACACCGGCCTGCTTCACCGCCTTCATGTCATCCAGCGAAATGAACTGCACCGCATCCACCACGACGTTGCCGTCGGTGCCCTCGTTGGAAATCAGCACAAACCACTGGCCGTTGGCATTGAACCGAAACTGGCCGAGGGTGATGAACCGCTCGCCAATCGGCGGTTCCTCGCGCTGGTTGAGCGTGATGGTGGTTTCGCCATCGAGGTGCAGCACGGTGATGGGTGTGTTGGACGCGCGGTTCTGAGCCGGCACCCATGCAAAACGCACCTCGTAGAGCCCCTCCTTGGGGATCGGCGGCACGAACGTGATGGTTTTCTGTCCCTTGCCGCTGTTGCCGTCGTGCAGATAACCATCCCCGACGAAATGTCCGGAATACGTCGAGTGCGTCCATTCACCGACGGTCTTGCCCTGTTTCTCATCCATCACGATGCCCGCCAGACTGTCCGGAGCAATCGCCCCCCGTTTCGGCGCGGCCTTGGCGGTGGTGGCTTTCGCCTTTTTGATCTGCTCCTGAAGTGCGGCCACGGCGGTCTCGTGCGCCTTCAACACCTTTTCCTGCTCCGGATCTGCGGGCAGGTCCACATCCACCCACTTGGAAACGTTGTCATGAATCAATGTCTGCGTGCTCTTGAAGATGCCGGCCATGGCGTAGTAATCCGCCGTGGGGATGGGATCGAACTTGTGATCGTGGCAACGCGCGCAGCCGATGGTCATGCCCAGCAACCCCTTGCCGATCACATCCAACTGCTCGTCGATGACATCCATCTCCAGCACGTCCTTGTCCTGGCCCTCGTAATTGGTCGGCCCCAGCGCCAGGTAAGCGATGGCGGTCAATTGCTCGCGGCGTTTTTCGGGGTTGCCGGCCTGCATGAGATCGCCGGCGATCTGTTCGCGGATGAACACATCCAGGGGTTTGCCGCGGTTGAAGGAGTCCACCACGTAATCGCGGTAACGCCACGCGTTCCTGAACAGCAACGTGCGCCCGCCGCCGCTCGACTCCGCAAACCGCGCAATGTCCAGCCAGTGCCGCCCCCAATGCTCACCAAAATGCGGTGACGCCAGCAGCGCGTCCACCACGCGCACGTAGGCATCCTGCCGTGTGTCCTTCACAAACGCCTCGATCTGCTCCGGTGAGGGCGGCAGTCCCGTCAGGTCGAAATGAAGACGACGGATCAATGTCGCACGATCCGCCGGCGGGCTGGGCTGCAGCCCCTTCTCCTCAAGCTTCGCCAGAATGAAACAATCCACATCCGTGGATGGCCATGAGCCATCCTTGACCACAGGAGGCGACGGCATCTGCAACGGTGTGAACGCCCAGAACTTTTTGCCTGCCTCGATGTCAATCCCCTTGCGACTGCCGGCCACCGGCGCGCCGGTGCGCGGATCGGGCGCGCCCCGTTGAATCCATTCCGTGAGCAACGCCACCTCCTCTGCCGGAAGCCTCGCCTTGGGCGGCATCTTGAGGTCGGGATCGGTGTAGCTGACGGCCTTGATCAACAATGATTGCTCCGGCTTGTGCGCCACCAGCACAGGACCGCTGTCACCTCCCGCCAGCATGGCAGGCTGCGAATCCAGGCGCATGCCGCCCTTTTGTTTTTCGTCACTGTGGCACTCGTAACAGCGCTGGATCAGCAACGGCCGGATCTTGCTCTCAAAAAAAGCTACGTCCGACTCTGACAACGCAGCGGCATGAACAGGCGTTTCCGACGCCCAATGGATCATGACCGCCACCAGTGACAGCAGGAGGACGGACGATTTCGCAAAACAATTCTTCATGGCGGATGCTGACGGATACCGTAGCCACTGCATTGCCTGACAACAAGGGGGAGATTTGGGGGCCTTGCATGCCATGTGACAGCTTGCGTCCCGCACTGCTTTCGTGAAACGTCCGCCCTATGAAACTCCATTTCTGGCGGGAAGAACTCTCCCTCGCGCATCGCTGGACCATCGCCAGCGGACTGGGCCCCGGCGGCAGCGGTGGCACCAGCACCTACAAGGTCGTGTTCGCGGAACTGACCGGCAACGACGGCACACAAGGCATTGGCGAGGCAGCGCCCTCCACCCGTTACAAGGAGAACAGCGACACGACGCTTGAGTTTCTCCAGCGTGTTGACGCCGAGCGGCTTTCCTTCGACGACATCTCTGGAAGCATGGCCTACCTCGACACCCTTGCGCCGGGAGACTTCGCCCCAAAGTGCGCCCTGAACATCGCCCTGCTCGATGGCGCAGCGCGCAAGGCCGGCAAAGCCGTGTGTGACTTCCTCGGGCTGGGCTTTACCGAAGGCCGCCACGTCACTTCCTTCAGCATCGGCATCGACAAGCCCGATGTCATCCGCGCCAAGGTGCTGGAAGCCGGACGTTACCCAATCCTCAAACTCAAGGTGGGCAGTCCTGATGACCGCCAGAATCTGGCCGCACTGCGCGACGCCGCCCCCACCAAGACCGTGCGCGTCGATGGCAATGAGGCCTGGAAAACCCGCGAGGAGGCATTGCGCCACATCGAATGGCTCGCCACTGACCCGCACATTGAATTCATCGAGCAACCCATGCCCGCCACCTCCACCCCGGAGGACCTGCGCTGGCTCAAGAAACGCAGCCCGTTGCCCATCATGGGCGACGAATCGTATCGCTCGGCGGCGGATGTCGAACTGTGCGCCGCCTGCTACCACAGCGTGAATGTGAAGCTGGTGAAAACCGGCGGCATCAGCGGTGCGTTCGAAGCATTGAAGGCCGCGCGCAAGGCCGGTCTGAAAACCATGATCGGCTGCATGATCGAATCCAGCGTGCTCACCACCGCCGCCGCCCACCTTGCCGACCTGACCGATTACCTCGACATCGACGGCAACCTCCTCATCACCAACGACCCCTACGAAGGTGTGACCTCGGAAGACGCGCGCATCTCCTTTGCAAACACCGCCGACCGCACCGGGCTGCGGGTGAGAAGAAAGTTGATGTAGGATTCCTGACCG
>CAYQCZ010000089.1:0-11104 GCA_964415955.1 uncultured Verrucomicrobiota bacterium
TCCATCCCGGCGGGCTTCTAGTTATTCCTCATGGATCGCAAAGCCATCATCGTCCTGTCTGTTTCATTTCTGCTGCTGGTGCTGTGGTTTCCCCTCGTCCAGCGGCTCTACCCGCCCGCACCGGTGACGGACACCACGCCTGCGGAAGCCGCCCGGCCGGATGACGGTGCACCTGCTGCGGACATCGCCCGGCCACCTGCTCAGACAGTGGCGGCCCCGGCTCTGCAGGGCAGGGCGTCCGATGCGCCGGAACAGACATTGACGCTTGAGAACGAACTGGCCATTTACACGTTCACATCGCATGGCGGCGGGTTGAAGCACGTTGATCTCAAGAAATATCCCGCCATGGTCGCCCGTCCATCGGGGGACGGTGCAGCGGCTGATCAACCGGCCCGGTTGAATGCCCGCGCCCCCGTGCCCGTGTTGGGCATCGACGCCTCGTGGGCGCAGGGTGATCGCGGTTATGTGCTGGCCAGGTCCGGCGCGAACACGGTGCGCGCGGAGCGTGAGCTGGCCGATGGTCTGCGCATCATCAAGGAGTTCCAGCTTGGGGAGGATTATCTGGTGCATGCCAGCCTCACCTTCACCAACACGTCGGACAAGCCCGCCGCCGTGGGCAACCACGAACTGATCCTTGGCACCGCCTCCCCGGCGGGCCCGAAGGATGATCCGGCCATGATGGGTTTGTTCGTGTATGACGGCAGCAAGAAGACGCATCAACAGGCGGCATGGTTTGACAACCGCACCTTCGGCTGCGGCCCGGCCAACCCGCGTGATCAGTATGAAACCGGCGAACGGCCGGTCGTCTGGGTCGCCGCTGAGAACCAGTCCTTCGCGCTGGCCGCCATCCCCCGTGTGCCGGGCCGGGAATTGATCAGCCGCCGGGTGGAGTTGCTCCCTTCCGGGACAACCGCCCCCATCAACGGCAAGGCCACGCAGACCACCCATGGCTTCCAGAATGGCATCCCCTACAACGGATCGGTCATCGATCCACATGCCTCGCTCACCCGTGAATTCGACCTTTACGCCGGCCCCAAGGAACTCAAGACGCTCAGCCGCCTGTCAGCCCAGTTGAAGAACAATCTCGACCTGATCATGGATCTGGACGGCTTCTTTGGCTTCTTCTCCAAGCTGCTCTTGTTCGCCATGAACGCCCTGCACGGCGTGGGCTTGTCCTACGGCTGGGCGATTGTCGCCATCACCGTGGCCATCAAGCTGCTGTTCTGGCCGTTGACCAAGGCCAGCACACGCTCCATGAAACGCATGCAGGCGTTGCAGCCGCAGATGAAAGCCCTTCAGGAGCGCTACAAGGATGACCCGCAAAAGCTCAACCAGAAGATGATGGAGATGTGGAAGGAGCACAAAATCAACCCGCTTGGCGGCTGCCTTCCCATGCTCATCCAGATGCCGGTGTTCTTCGGCTTTTTCTTCATGATCCGCACGGCCATCGAGCTGCGCGGTGCGGAGTTCCTCTGGATTTACGACCTGTCCACGCCGGACACCGTGTTCAGCATTCCCGGCGTCAATTTTCCGATCAATCCCATGGCGTTCCTGATGGCTGTCACCATGGTGTTCCAGATGCGCATGACGCCCGCAGCCCCCGGCATGGACCCCATGCAGGCCAAGATGATGAAATGGATGCCTCTCATGTTCGTGGTGTTCCTCTACAACTTCTCCTCGGGCCTCACGCTCTACTGGACCGTGCAAAACGTCCTCAGCATCATCCAGACGAAAATGACCCAGTCCGAGGACAAGAAGGACACCACCAAGCCCGCCGTGGCATCCCCTGCGTCCTCACCCAAAAAACAGAAGCGTCACTGAACCTCCCGGCTTGATTCAACCACTCCAATCCGCCCACCATGACCTCCACGATGCAACCCAAAGCCACCCTTGAAGAATTGCTCCGCCTGATGGGCTTCGAGGCCGTCGTCGAGGAGCGCCAGAACGACGACGGACTCCTGCTGGATGTCAAATGTCCCGACGCAGGACGTCTCATCGGACGTCAGGGACAGACCTTGAACGAGCTTCAATACATCCTCAACCGGTTGATCTTTCAAAAGGATCCTGAGGCGCCCCGCGTCGTGGTCGATGTCGAAAACTACCGCGGCCAGGCGCGCGAAGCCCTGCTGCAGAAGGCCAGGGACGCCGCCGACAAGGTCCGCAGGCTCGGCAGCGTGGTGGAGCTTGAGCCCCTCAGTTCCTACGACCGCCGCATCGTTCACACCGCGCTCAAGGACGATCCGGACATCGAGACCCACAGTGTCGAGGTGGAGGGCACCAGCAAGAAGGTCATCCTGCTGCGGCCCCGGCGGTGACCAGTCACTTCTCGCCTGACGCCACTCTCAGGCACGTGTGAACACCAGCGAGGCGTGATTTCCCCAGAAGCCGGAGGAGTTGCTCATCACCACGCTGGCATTTGTGCCGGCAGCCTCCTTCACGACCGGGTGAAGGCCCAGCCCCTGATCCACAAGGTCGCAATTGGCGGTGGGAGGCACGGTCTTTTCCTTCAAAACCAGCAGGGCGATGACCGCCTCGATGGCTGCGCTGGCCCCCATGCAGTGGCCCGTCACGGCTTTCGTGGCGGAGATCAGCGGCTGCCCGGCGGCAAAGACGGTCCTGATGCTTCGCGCTTCCTCCCGGTCATTGAGCAGTGTTGCGGTGCCGTGCGGATTCAAATAACCCACGTCACCCGGTGCCAGACCGGCCATCCCCAGCGCTTCCCTCATCGCGGATGCCAGTCCATCCCCGTCGTCTCGTATTCCCGTGCGTTCGCCCGGTTCGCAGGTGATGCCCCATCCGGCCAGACGGCCATGCAACGCTCCGCCGCGCCTCATCGCGTGCTCATGTGTTTCCAACACAAGAAATGCGGCCCCTTCGCCCAGCACCGTGCCGGACCGGCGCGTGTCAAACGGCCTGCATGCCGTCTTTGGTTCATCGGATCGCGCCAGAATCCCCGCCGCATCCAGCACGGCCAGGGTGGAGGGATGCAGGGGTGCCTCCGCGCCTCCCGCCAGAACAACGTCCACCGCACCGCTCAACAACAGTTGCGCCGCCGTGGCCACGGCCACCGCCGAGGAGGCACAGGCTGCCGACACCACGAAGCACGGTCCGCACACCCCGAGCATGGCCGCCAATGTGCCGCTCAGCGCGGCCGGGTTCGCATGGGCTGATGCACTTGGATACGCCCGCCCCTCCCTGAGGTTTTCCACCACATCCGCCAGGGCATGCACCGGCCCGCGCGACGTGCCGACGATGATCCCCACACGGTGCGGGGAGATCGCATGGCCCGTCAGTCCCGCCTGATCCCATGCCTCCATGGCGGCGGCGGCACCCAGAGCCACGGACCGGTCCATCCGTGCCATGCGACGCAGTGCCGGATGCAGGTTCCCCGGGGTTTGCGCAGGACACACCGGGACCTGCGCCGACGGCAGCCCGGGCGGCATGTCCTGCCAGAGGGCAGGGGATCGTCCTGCCAGCAACGACTCCCAGAGCCCTGGCACGCTGGCGCCCCCGGGGGTCCATGCCCCCATGCCGGTCACCACGATGGGCGTGGCTTGAAGTGCTTTCTTGAGATGTTCGGAACTCATCCGCGGGGCGATACTTTCAGTCACAGGCGGCCTGCGCAAGGCGTGACAGCTCAACAATCACGCCGGTGGATGGAAGTCGTCGGGATTGTTTGCCTTGGGGAGGCAGCGGGCAGGGGGGATGGAGCCAGTGATCGGGGTCGAACCGATGACCTACGGTTTACGAAACCGTTGCTCTGCCACTGAGCTACACTGGCGTCCAACGCGCCCAACTATGGGATGCCCGGAGGGACTGACAAGCCAAAATCCCTCCGCGAAATCTTCCCAACTCCCCCACAGGGCGCATGGAACAGCTGTCATTTCAAGGATGCGGTTGTCGGATGGTTTGAGGCATGTGAAGTGCGTCTGCCGTCATTGAATCCTGCTGCAAGCCGGGGCGTTCGCAGTTACAACCTCCGGCCAGTGAACGCGATTCTGCTCGGCATCCTGTTCTATGTGATCCTGCAACTGGCCATCGGGCTGGCGGTGTCACGAGGTGTTCGCAGTGAAGACGATTACCTGGTGGCTGGACGCAGTCTGGGTGTCGGCCTGGCGACGCTGAGTTTCTTCGCCACCTGGTTTGGCGCGGAAACGTGCATCAGTTCCGCGGGCGGCATGTATGAGCGCGGACTCTCCGGCGGGGCGGCGGAACCCTTCGGTTACGGGCTCTGCATTGTGTTTCTGGGTCTGGTCTTTGCAGTGCCGCTCTGGAAGCGCGGGCTCACCACGCTGGCGGACCTCTTCCGCCTCCGATACTCGCCCGGTGTGGAGCGTTGCGCGGTTGCGCTGCTGGTGCCCACGTCCATCTTCTGGGCGGCGGCTCAGATCAATGCCCTCGGCCATGTGGTCAGCGCGGCTTCCGAAGGCGCGGTCGGTGTGTCCACGGCCATATTCATCGCCGCCGTCGTGGTGATTCTCTACACGACCAGTGGTGGTTTGCGCGCGGATGTGATCACGGATGCCATCCAGGGTGTGCTGATCATCGTTGGATTGGGGGTGCTGCTCTGGGCGGTGTTGAAGGACTTGGGCGGTGTGTCTGCGGCATGGGCCGTGGTGCCGGCGGAACGGCGAAACGTGTTTCCCGCGACGGAGGGTTCGCTGTGGGATGCCGTGGAGGCGTGGATGATTCCCATCTGCGGCTCCGTGGTGGCCCAGGAGTTGGTGGCGCGGATTGCTGCCAGCCGCACGGCGCATGTCGCGCGCACCTCGGCTGTTGTGGGCGGGTCACTTTACATGCTTGTGGGGCTGATTCCGGCCTTCATCGGCCTGGTGGGGCTGCACTATCACGCCAGTCTGGATGATCCCGAGCAGATACTGCCGATGCTTGCGCGGGAGCATCTGCCGACGTTGCTCTACATTCTTTTCGCCGGGGCGCTGGTCTCGGCCATCCTGTCCACGGTGGACAGCAGTTTGCTGGCGGCGGCAGCCCTCGCCTCGCACAACCTGCTTGTGCCGTTATTCAGGGTCACCAGGGATTCCAACAAGTTGAAGCTGGCACGGTATTGCGTGGTGGCTGGAGGTGTGGCGGCCTTCGTGCTGGCATTGCGTGCGGACAACATTTCCGACCTTGTGGAGATGTCCTCGGCCTTTGGAGGCGCGGGCTTGTTCACCATCATGGTGATGGGCCTGTTCAGCCGTTTTGGCGGCGCCTCAAGCGCCTATGCCGCGATGGGATGCTCGGTGTGCGTGTGGCTGCTTGGAACGTCGTTCATGAAATTCGACCATCCGTTCCTCTGGTCGATGATCGCGGCGTGGTCGGCATATCTGCTGGTGGCGTTCCTCAGCAGGGCCAGAGCGACTGCCTGATGCTCCAGTCAGTTCGTGGCGGATGTGCGCCTCAGCGCGTTTCGTTCCAGAGGATGCGCAGGTTTTTCGTCTGGCGTCCGGCCAGCACCAGGTCTGGTTTTCCATCGCCGTTCAAATCGCCAGCCTTGATGTCCTCGATGGCCACTTCAGGTCCGGACAACGCCGTTTCCCGCCACTGGCTCCCCTTGCTGTCCAGCGGCGTGAACATCTTCACGCCCGGCACGCCCTTGGGGGTCATCGCCCGCCAGCCGATCACAATCTGGTCGCTGCCGGCCCCGAGAAAATCATCCACCACCACGGCGTGGCCGTCCTTCAGTGATTCGTCCAGCACCTTGCGGGTCCACAGGCCTTTTCCATCCGCTGGCGGCTGATACACGGCGGACACCGTGCCGTGCATGGGTTCAATGGTGGCCAGGAACCGCCCGCCCCCCGGCAGTCGTCCGTCGCGCACCTCGCCCGTCCACTCGGTGGTCAGTTGCGTGCGCTCCCATTTCCCGCCGGTCCGGACAAAATTCCAGATGCCCTCCTTCGCCGCCGCGATGAACTCAGGGCCTTTTCCCGACCAGTTCATCGGCTGGAAATTGTGGCTCGCATGCGTGAAATCCGCCACCACCTCGGTTTTCCATTCCTCCTTCGGATCCGCGGGCATCGTGTAGGCGAGCACCAGCGACCCCTTGCCTTCGTTGTTCTTGTTGCCGCGACCGTGCAGCGGCTTGACGACCAGCAGAGACCTGCCGGTTTTGGGATCTCTGACCCAGTGCATGCGGTGAACGGTCGGCTCGTGGTGGAGCTTCACGGGTTCCCACTTCTGCGTGCGGTCCTTTGGCGGGATCAAATAGAAGACCGCGCCACTCTTGCTGTCATCGGTGGTTTCACCGGGATTCCACATTGCACCAACCGCCACTTCGCACCGGCCATCGCCATCGATGTCCGCCACAGCGATGCACACATTGTCCCGCTCGGTGAGGTTCTCGGCGATGACATGCTTCTGCCACGTGGGGTTTTGATACCATTGAATCGTCTTTTGATCCGCCAGCAGGATGTCCGGTTTGTTGTCGCCATTCACGTCGGCAATGGCGAGGCCGTAACCGATGCTGATGGTGTCGATGTCCTGCGCCTTGAACTTTGGCTGGGGTGGTTCGGCGGCCAGAACAGAGAGCGAAACGGCAGCGGCGGCGAGAAGGAGGGGCGCTTTCATAGTGATGGAAGGACGGTAAGCAGCGCAGTGCCCCCCTTCAAACTCTTTCGCGGTGCAAGTCACGCAGTGCGGCTTCCATGGTCTCAAACTGGAACCGGAAACCAGATGCCGGCAGCTTGGTGGGAATCACGCGGCGGCTTTTCAAGATCAACTCCGTCTCGGTTCGCAGCAGAAAGGCGCCAATCTCCAGCATCCATTGAGTGGCTGGCAACCCGACGGGCATGTGAACCAAGCTGCGGAACAACCGCATCATCTCCGCGTTGGGCAGGGGATTTGGCGCGGCCAGATTCACCGGCCCGTCCAATGGCTTGTGGTCAATGATCCATTCCACCGCACGGCAGAAATCCAGTTCATGAATCCATGATACGAACTGCCTTCCGCTTCCCATGCGTCCACCCAAACCCAGTCGCGCAAGACGACACAACACCGGAAACACACTGTTGCGCCCATGACCGAGAACCATGGCGGTGCGCAGGGCCGCTTTCCGTGTGGCGGATGGTGTGCCTGCCTGGAAGAAGGTGTTCTCCCACGCGGTGGCCACTTCGATCGAAAAAGCGTCATGGGCATCGGGGTGGGGCCCCGTCTGGCCGGATTCGTCCCAGGGGCTGCCGAATGTGTGTTTGTAAATCGTCGCAGTGCTGGCGTTCAGCCAGACCTTGGGCGGCTGCTTGCAGTTGCAAATCGCTTCCCCCAGAACGTGCGTGGATTCCACACGCGAATCCATGATCAACCGACGATTGCGCGCGTGGTATCGGCAATCCACGCTGCGTCCGGCGAGATTGATGACCGCATCTGCGCCTTCCAGTGCAGAGACCCAGTCACCCTGCGTTCTGCCATCCCAGGTGATGGTGCTTCCATCGGGAGACGCAGCGTGTGTTGACCGTGACAGCACGGTGACTGACCAATCTTTCCCGGCAAAATGGCGTGCGAGTGCCTGGCCAAGGAAGCCCGATCCGCCGGCGATGACGATGTGTTTCGCATTCACTTGTTTTGAATGGCTGAAAGTTTGTGAGCTCTTCCATCATGGCCAGAAAGAGGTGACAATTCCCCGGCCAGTCCGGTCAGGGGCCTTAGTTCCGGCCTGTGTGGAAGGTTTTCGGGCGTGCTCACGTTCCAAATCAAACCCAACGCGGCGAGTGACTTCAAGACCCACCAGCCGGGATCCCATTGAAACCACTTCAAGCCAAGTCTCGCAGACCCTGGGAACGCGTGATGATTGTTGTGCCAGGCTTCGCCCATGGTGGGCAGGCACAGGAGGGGAATGTTGTGTCCCTGAACCGAATGTCCTTCCACGAGCCAGTCGCGATCTCCTTTGTTGTGAGCAAGGTATCCGACAAACCAGTGTCCCATCAGGGAAACAGTGATGCGCACGCTGATGCCCCAGAACACAGCGGGCAATCCGCTCACGAGGTATAGCAGCACCGCCCATGGCAGCTGCTGCCACATCCAGGTTTTCTGCAGGAACTGATAGAAGCGGTCACGAAGCACGCTGTCTTCGATCTGGAACTTCGGCGGGTTCTTGAGCTGCATTTCGCAATGCAATTGCCAGAGGAAATCTTTTCCAATCGGATTCTGGTGAGTGAAAAACGCGTGCGCCTTTGGATGCCGCTGCGCCCAATCGCGGATGTCATGCAGGTGGATCATTTTGAACGGCCCGCCCATTCCCACCAAGGTTCCCAGATAGACGAGGAGGTATTCGAGCCACTTGGGACACTCAAAGCTGCGATGTATGAGCAGTCGGTGAAGTCCAATCGTGTGCCCAAGGCAAAGCGTGATGACGGTCAGCACGAAGGACAGGAGCACAACGTCACGGCCGATAGTCATGCACCCGCCGACAACCGCGATGAGTGCCTGACAAGTGAACCAGACCGATTTGGCGGGGTTCCAGTTGATTCGCCCTTCCAGCGGGTTTGTGAGTGCATTCTGCGGATGCATTCGCCGGACTTCGGTGCATTGCTTCATCGCAATGCCGTGGCTTGGGATTTTCCCGTGCGGGACTTCCAGCATGTCGCAGATGTCGTGTGTGATCCGGCTCATATTGCCTCCTGAAGTTCCATGTTCGCTATCGCGCGCCACGTGTGTGGCACATCCCGCATCAGCAGCCCGCAGTCGAATTCCACGGAGCCGGCGGGAAAGATCGCTTTGTCGGCGAACCAGCTCGACTCGACGCGCTCGACGAGCAGCGGTTTTGCCTCCCACGAGTTTGTGATCAGCTCCAGCCCCTCCAAATCGCAGCCGCACCGGCACGGGGACCAGCCCCGGGCACCCGCCTTGAAGAAGTCCGAGGCGGCCTCCAACGAGGGAAACACAGAATTCGTTGGCCAGTCACCAGTCACCCGTGCAGCCACCCGCACAAAGGCAGACTGATCATCGCTGCGCATTTCCACCTTCAACCGATGCTCGCTCTCAGCCGTCCAGAAACGGGCGTGATGATGCACTCCGGGAAAAAGCCTTCCACCTGCGATTCTATTGAACCTCGAATCCGTGTCGCGACGGGGAATGAACACACCTTCCCGAACAAGGCCGCGGTCATCCCACTCGACCGCGATGCGGTGGGCGGCGTTTTCGGATGTGAAGCCGGTGTTGATCGGGATGAATGCAGGGTGAATCCCCTCCAGTCGTATCAGGCAAATGCCGGCAATCGCCCAGCCATTCACTGTCTGCGGCCTCAATGGGGCGGGCACCAGTTTGCGTGCGATATCAGGTCGCACCCGATAATTCACCAATACCCGGCGGCTGATGATTCCCTTGATGGTTGGGGCGGGAAGTTTCATAAGATGGTCGTTTTGATAGTATCAGCAATTTCTGCAAACACAGAAATTGATGGGTAAAAAGTTCAACCGCTGAGTCCGATCAACTTGAGCACCTTGTCGCCCAACCTGGTCAATTTCACGAAGGCGTTCATGGGCCAGTTCCTGACCTGCGCATACCACGCCATGGTGGTGTCGAAGAACGCGTGGAGTTCCCGCAGTTTCATCTCCGTGTAGGTGTCTGTTGCTTCGTCCTTTTCGGCTTCGGCGATGCATTCCGTGAGCATGGCCATGGTGGGGTCGATTTCCCTTCGTTTGCGCTCGTCCAGCACCACGCGGAACATCTCCCAGACGTCCTTCATGCTTTCGAAGTGGTCGCGTTTGTCGCCCAGCACATGCACCAGTTTGATGATGCCCCACCCCTGCAGTTCGCGCAGGCTGTTGCTGACGTTGCTGCGGGCGACCTTCAGGGTGGTGGCGATCTCCTCGGCATGGAGAGGGCGGGGGGAGATGTAGAGCAGCGCATGGATTTGCGCCACCGTGCGATTGATCCCCCAGCGCGTGCCCATTTCACCCCAATGCAGGATGAATTTTTGCTGAACTGGCGAAAGTGGTATCATGATGCTTCTTGTATTTCTGTATGGACAGAAATTACAGGAATAGAGGCATGTGTCAAGGTGCGTCTTTCGAGCCGATCGCTCACGGCGTGGCGATCACCTTTTTCCGATCCACCCCGGAGGCAGACCGGATATCCTTCACCGGCCCATCCTTGCGCAGCCAGTTTTCCAGCGACTTGAACGGGATGAACACCTTGAAGCTGCCCTCCGCGTAGGAACCGACATCATAGGGATCGAATTGAAAGAAGATGCCGGCCTGGTTGACCGTGAATGTGGGTGGCTGCGCGGCCAGGTCCAGTTCGTAGGGTTTGCCATCGAAAGGGGTCACGACGCCTGATGCGCCCTGCCGGACGAGGTCGGCGATCACCATCGAGGCGACATTGGTTTCCCAGCCCGAGTTTTCCTGAAACAAATCCGACAGAGCGACGCGAAGGACATCGCCGTCGTTTTTCCAGAAAGTATGGCCGCGCGAACCATGATTCCCGTGTGCACCCCCTGTGTAGCTGTAGTTTTCCGCCAGCAGGCTGATGACGCGTTCACCCCGGTGCCTCACAGTCCAGCGCGTTTCAGATTCCCATTGGGTGGTGGCGCTGGCATGGATGAGCGCCTCCAGTCTGCCCCGCCAGTCGGGCCGCCACACGTCGCACCATTTTGTGATCTCATCTGCCGCTTCCTCCTCCAGCCACGCCATGGTTTCGACTTCGAGTTCATTGGGTTCGATGAACTCGGGGATGACTGCGGCGGCCTGCATCGACCAGCCCCTGTTTCCGATGCGGAACCCGGATTGTTTGGACATGCGCTTGTAAGTCGCCGCGCCTGGAAGGTCGAACTCCCACGCCTGGCCGCTGGCGACGTGCGTGATGGTGCCCTGAAAGGCCAGCGGTTGGGTGGTCAAGGCTGCCTCCATGTGGCGAAGTCTCTGAGTCGTTTCATCCCCGGTCGATCGATCCAATTGTTCGCCGTTGAACCGGCCGCTCTGGAAGTTTCCGTGGAACCTCCAGTTCGAGCGCCCATCAAGCGATTCAAGCACCACCACGGCATAATCACTGTTTCCTGAGACGGTGACCCTGACCGTGCCCAGCCTCTGGATGGTTCCCTCGAAGGCATACATCTCCGCCGGTTGAACAGATGGCCATTGACCGGATCGAAGGGCCAGATACAGCAGGCCCA
>CAYQCZ010000090.1:0-1489 GCA_964415955.1 uncultured Verrucomicrobiota bacterium
AGTATGGGCGTGGCAGAACCCTTCTTCCACCAGAGTGCCAGCATGAGACCACCGAGCATCGCGCCATTGGTCAGGCCGTTCAGTGAGAACGCCCAGTTCAGCACAAACACCACTTCACGGCTCGCGCACGCCACCACCACCAGCAGCACGCTCCACAGCACGGTCGAGTATTTGCTGACCTTCAAATACCAGTCCTCACTGCGGTTTCCATCCGATGCCCCGCGCAGCAAATCCATCGTGGATACCGACGCAAGCGCAGACAGCGCCGAACTCACGGACGACATGGCGGCGGAGAGAATCGCCACAATCAGGAAACCCTTCAGCACGGGCGGCACCACGGTGAGGATGAAAATGGGAAACACATAATCGTTCTGGCTGAAGCCCGCTTGTGTTTCCGGCAGCGCAATGGCGAAGGCGTGATGCTGGTAATAGACCCACACCAGCACGCCGGTCAGCAGGAACACCAGGAACAGCGGCAGGATGATCACCGCGCTCAGAGCCAGCGCCTTGCGGCCATCGCGGACGTCCTTGCAGGTCAGCACACGCTGCACGATCAACTGGTCCGCGCCATGCGTGGACATCACCATCACCGTGGCACCGATCAACCCCATCCACAGGTTGTAGGGCATGGACACGCCCGGCGAGGTGTTCAGCCAGTTCAGCTTGCCCGCCTTGCCCGCCTCCTCCATGGCCGCGCTGAAGCCGCCGTCAATCTGCATCGGTATGTAAACCAGCGCGAACAATCCTCCGCCAAAAAGCAGGATGAACTGGATGGCATCCGTCCACACCACGGCCTTGATGCCGCCCACGTAGGTGTAGATCAGCGACAGTCCCACGAAGAGCAGGATGGCCCCGACAATCGGATCGCCAAAAAACCGCGCCAGCGTGTCGCCCATCATCAGCTTGATGGGAATGGCCGTGACATACACGCGCACACCGGCGGCCAGCGTTCCGGCGATCAGGAAGAAAACACCCGCCAGTTTGCGGGCGGATGGACCGAACGCCTGCTCAAACAACTGGTAGGGCGAATAGATTTCCCCCTTGAAATAATGCGGCACCAGCACCACCGCCAGGATGATGCGCGCAATCACGTAGCCGATGATGATCTGGATGAAGGCCAGGTCGCCCCCGAAGGCAAGTGCGGGCACACCGATGAAGGTGAGCGCACTGGTCTCGGTGGCCACGATGGAAAGCGACACCCCCCACCAAGGAATGCTCCGGTTGCCGAGGAAGTAATCGCGCGTGTCCTTCTGCCCGCGGCCCATCCACAGGCCGAATACAATCACAGCGACCAGATAACCAAGGATCACAACCCAGTCGATGGCCTCCAGATGATGCATGAAATGAAGTGGTTCGCCGTGATGACGCGCAAGCTAGGCTTTGGCCGCAGTGCCAAGCTTCTTGGTCTTGGCGCGGGACTCCGCCGCCAGGGATTCCTTGTAGTGTTTCATGGCCGCGCGCAGCCTTGCATCGCTGCTGCCCAGTATCT
>CAYQCZ010000090.1:1499-11024 GCA_964415955.1 uncultured Verrucomicrobiota bacterium
CGCGCATCGCCGACACGGCCAAGGCCCTGTGGCTGGTCTACACCGGGCTCGTGCTGCTCTGCGCCCTGGCCTACTGGGCGGCGGGCATGGAGGCATTCGATGCGGTTTGCCATGCGATGGCCACGGTCGCCACCGGCACACCACCGGGCATCTGCACAATCGACAGGAGCGAGTCCATGCCCTTGAGCGCCTTGCTCTCGACCGGCACGCCGATGACTGGCAGCGGCGTCATGCTGGCCACCATGCCCGGCAGATGCGCCGCACCGCCCGCGCCGGCGATGATCACCCGCAGGCCGCGCGCATCCGCCGTCTTCGCGTAGCGCAACATGTCCTCGGGCGTGCGATGGGCGGACACCACGCGCACCTCACAGGGCACGCCGAACGCGTCACAGACCTCCGCCGCAGGTTGAAGCGTGGGCCAGTCCGAATCGCTGCCCATGATGATGCCGACCAATGGTTGGGATGCGTTATTCTTTTTCATTGGGGTGTTCCGAATTGAATGAGACCGGCGGCAGTTCGTGCGGTGGACATCGCCTGTTCCACGCTTGCGCCCAGTGCGGTCACGTGGCCCATCTTGCGGCCTTTTGCGCTGACGGCCTTGCCATAGAGATGCACATGCGCGCCCGGGACGGCGAGGGCTTGTGCAAGCCCCGTGGGTTGACCCGGACCCGCGCCCGCACCCAGCAGGTTGATCATGACGGCTGCCGGCGCGACCATGGCGGTGGAACCCAGCGGCCAGCCCAGCACCGCGCGGACGTGATTCTCAAACTGCGAACACTCACAGGCTTCGATGGTGTAATGGCCGGAATTGTGGACGCGCGGCGCCAGTTCATTGACCAGCACGACGCCGTCCTCCGTGAGAAACATCTCCACGCCGAAGCTGCCCACCGCAGCCACGGCGGCGACAGCCCGGCGAGCAATGTCCGAGGCCTTCGAGGCGATTCCCTCATCCACCTGCACGGGTGCCTGCACGACATGGCAGATGTGGTCGCGCTGGGTGGTTTCCACCAACGGATACGTGGCCTGCGAACCGTCGCGGCCGGTGGTGATGATGATGGCAAGCTCCTTGATGAACGGACAAAAGGCCTCGACGAACAGCGGATTGCCACGGTCGCCACCCAGTTTCTTCCATGCACCGGGGACGTCAGCAACGCTGCGCACGGTGGCATTGCCCTTGCCGTCGTAGCCGTTGCGGCGGGCCTTCAGCACCAGCGGCCAGCCGAGCTGGGCGGCGGCATCGGCCACTTCGTCCGGAGTTTCCACCGTGCGGAAGGCAGGCAGCGGCAGTCCGGCAGCAGCCAGAGTTTGCTTCTGGATGAACTTGTCCTGCACCAGCGCCATGGTGCGCGATGTGGGGAACAGCAGGCAACCGTTGCGCTCCATCTCGGCCAGTGCACCGGCATCCACAAACTCATTCTCGAGCGTGAGCAGGTTGCAAGCCTCCGCCAGACGCGCCAGATCCACAGCCTGGTTGTAATCTCCCACAAGGCTCTGCACGGCCACCTGTGCGGCCGGACAGGGCTCGCTGCGCTCCATCACCACCACTTCACAGCCGAGCGGGGCCGCTGCCAGCGCGGTCATGCGCGCGAGTTGTCCGCCGCCGATGATGCCAAGGCTGGGGGCGCGTGCGGGAGTGATGGCGGAGGATTCAAGAACCGGACTGGAGGCTGGTTGTGTGGCTGCGGACGGCATGGTGTCGCTGTGTCGTATCGTCTTCGTTCGCGCGGCGTTGGAAACCATCCGGTCTTACCAGCGCCGTGCGGGGGATTGAAGCGGAAGTTGGCGCGGCCAGCGAGAGAAGAATCGGCTATTGGGCTTTTGCATGGATTATGGCAGCTTCTTCAGGTATAGGTTCGACCAGAGACAAGGCTTCATGAAGATTGATGTGGACATCCCGGATGAGCTGGCCCAGGCGTTTGGGTCGGGACTTGAGCGGCACGTGGTGGAGGCCCTCGTCATTGAAGGGTATCGATCGGGCAGGCTGTCCCAACGACAGGCCGGACGGATGCTGGGAATGGATTACTGGCAGTCCGAGGCTTTTCTTCAATCACGTCGCGTGCCGTTGAATTACGACGGACAGGAGCTCGCGTCCGATGGGAAGGACGGACAATGGCTGATGAACGATCGTTGATTGTCGTCGCAGACACCTCGCCGCTTAACTATCTGGCTCAAATTGGGCAATTGGAGCTGTTGCCAGCTTTATTTGGAAAGGTCCATACGCCTGGCCATGTCTTTGATGAACTGGCAAGCTCCCATGCCCCACCGCCCGTGCGCCTGCTGGCGGCCAATCCACCTGACTGGCTGACCCGCAGAGACCCTTTGGTCACTCTTCCCATGGACCTTGACCCAGGAGAGAGTGCCGCCATCAGCCTGGCTCTGGAAATGAAGGCCGACTGCCTGTTGGTTGACGACTTGAAGGCACGCAACACCGCTCGGGCCCATGGTTTGAGGGTCACCGGCACATTGGGCATTCTGGAGCTGGCTTCTGCACAGGGGTTTATCCAATTGGAACCTGTGTTGCGTCGATTGCGCAGGACCACGGCAAGAATCAGCGAAACACTGTTCGAGCAGACCCTTCTCCGCGATCGGGAACGAAAAGCCGGCCAATCTTGAACATCCATTTACCTCCGGAGAGTCTCACGCCAGCAGCGGTTTCACCACGTGTCCTTCCACACCGGTAAGCCGGGCGTCCAGTCCCTGGAATTTCACCGTCAGGCGCGTGTGATCAATGCCGAAGAGGTGCAGCATGGTGGCGTGGAAGTCATGCACGCTGACCGGATTCTCCACCGCAGCATAGCCGAACTCATCGGTGCTGCCATAGGCCATGCCGCCTTTCACACCGCCGCCGGCCATCCACAGGGAGAAGCCCTTGATGTGGTGATCCCGGCCATTGCCGCCCTGGGACATGGGGGTGCGTCCGAATTCCCCGCCAAACACGACCAGCGTGTCCTCCAGCATGCCGCGCTGTTTCAGGTCGCGGATCAACGCCGCGCTCGCACGGTCCACCTCCTGCGCCTTGAGTTTGATGTCGTTCTTGATGTTGCCGTGATGATCCCAGTCGCGGTGGTAAAGCTGGATGAAGCGCACGCCGCGTTCGGCCAGCCGTCGTGCCAGCAGGCAGTTCGAGGCAAATGAACCATCGCCGGGCTGTGCGCCGTAGAGATCGAGCATGCTCTGCGGTTCGCTGGAAATGTCCGTGAGCTGCGGCACGCTCGCCTGCATCCTGAACGCCATCTCGTATTGGTCGATGCGTGTCAGGATTTCCGGATCGCGCACGGCATCGTGCTCCAGTCGGTTGAGCTGGTTGACCACGTCCACCAGGTCACGCTGCGCATCTGCCGTCACGCCCCGTGGGCTATCGAGATACAACACGGGGGCACCCTTCGATTCAAATTTCACGCCCTGAAAACGGCTGGGCAGAAAACCGCTGTCCCACTGGCGCGCGGCAAACGGCTGCATCTGGCCGCCCTTGCCTGCGGAGAACAACACCACGTAACCCGGCAGATCGTCGGTGTCCGCCCCCAGTCCATACAGCAGCCAGGAGCCCATGCTCGGCCTTCCGGCGATGATCGATCCGGTGTTCATGAACGTGTGCGCCGGGTCGTGGTTGATCTGCTCGGTGAACATCGACCGCACGATGCACAGTTCATCCGCCACACCACCGAGATGCGGGAACAACTCGCTCATGTCCAGACCCGCCCTGCCGACCTTCTTGAAGGCATACTGCGGACCGAAGCACTTGAGTTCCTTTCCCTGCAACTGCGCGATCTGCTGGCCCCTGGTCAACGATTCAGGCATGGGCTTGTCATGCATCTTTCCAAGCTCCGGCTTGGGGTCAAACGTCTCGAGATGCGACGGACCGCCGGCCTGGTAAAGAAAGATCACGCGCTTGCACTTCGCCGGATGATGCAACGGACGAATGACGCCCGGCCACTTCGAGTCCGCAAGCAGGCGCGGCTGCATCAACGTGCTGGCTGCGACGGCTCCCATGCCGTAGCACGAGCGCGTGAGGAAACGTCGTCGGCTGGCAATCTGAAGGAAAGGGTCGGTTGGCTTCATGGCAGGAACATTTCAATACCGCGTGATCGTTTCGTGCAGGTTCAGGATGGCACGCGCCACGGACGTCCACGCGGCCAGTTCCACGGGTTTCACCTTGGCCGGCAACGGAGCGTCTCCTGTCGCAACCAAGGCCCCGGCGGCGGCGTCATCGGACTGGAAACGCGCCATTTCGCGGTCGAGCAATGCCTGAAGCACCTTGATCTCCTCCGTGCGGGGCGGTCGGGCCAGCGCCCGTTCAAAGGCCCACTCGAGGCGGCTCTGTGTTTTGCGGCCGCCTTCGCGCATCATGTTTGTCGCGAACACGCGCGCCGCTTCGACATAAATGGGATCGTTGAGCAGCACCAGCGCCTGAAGCGGCGTGTTTGAGTTCGGGCGGTTGACGGTGCATTCCTCGCGGCTGGAGGCATCGAAGGCCAGCAGGCTGGGGTGCAGGAACGTGCGCTGCCAGTGGGTGTAAAGCCCGCGTCGATAAAGGTCGTCGCCGTGGTCCGCCTGATATTCGCGCTTGGGGAAATTGAGCGGCAGGTAATAACCCTCGGGTTGATAGGGCTTCACGCTCGGACCACCGAACCTCGGGGCGAGCAGGCCTGAAATCGCAAGGGCGTTGTCACGCACCAACTCGGCGTCGATGCGGAACCGCCCCTGCCGCGCGAACAGGCGGTTGTCCGGGTCGCGCTCGTCCAGTTCGGGACGGCTCACGGAGGTTTGCTGGTAGGTCTGCGAAGTGACGATGACCCGCAGGATGTGTTTCACGTTCCAGCCGTGGACGGATTTATCAACAAGGGTGGGCTCCATGAACTCACAGGCCAGCCAGTCGAGCAGTTCAGGATGCGTGGGCCATTCGCCCTGCGCGCCAAGATCCTCGGGTGTGCGTGTGAAGCCCGCGCCGAAGCACAATTTCCACAGACGGTTCACAAACACGCGTGCCGTGAGCGGGTTGTCACGGGAGACGATCCAGTTCGCCAGGTCCAGCCGGGTGAGACGCTGGCCGCCGGTTTCCAGCTTGCCGAAGTAGGAGGGCAGGGCGGGCATCACTTCAGGACCGGAATCATCCATCCAGTTGCCTCTTGGCAGGACACGGATGATGCGCGGTGTCGCGGCGGTGCGGCTGACCAGTGTGGACGGAATCGATGCCTCGATCATGCCCTGCCTTGCCTCCAGGCCGGCCAGCTCGCGGTTCAACCGCGCCAGCTCGTAGCTGACCAGACGGTGATGCTTTTCAATCGCCCTGGTCTGTTCGTCCTTGCGCTTTTCGGCGGCGGTTTTCAGCGCCTTCAGCACGTCATCCGGCATGGCGTTGTTTTCATAGGACGGCCGTTCAAGTGTGTGCAGCGACAGCTTGAACTTCCCGATGGTGGCCTTGCGCTGGCTGGACAACTGGCCGATGCGCACGGTGACCACCGTGTCGTCACCGGCAATCAGTGGTTGCTCGAAATGAAACGCCGCGAGGTGCGGGCGCGAATGACCGCTGGTGATCGCCCAGCCGGTGTCATCGCGGCCATCAAGCATCGCCAGCGCGGGGAAACCTTCGCCGCCGGTATCTGCCAGCACATGCGCCAGCGGCACCGGGCGTGCGCGTCCTCCATTGTCCGCTGTCACGTTGACGCTGGTGACAACAAATGTGATGCCCGCGCGGGCGACGCGGTTCCCTGGAAACATTTCATCCACCAAGGTCTCAAGCCGCAGTGCGTTCCAGGTGCCTGCACCGGGTTTGAAACGGATGACGTAGGTGTCCGTGTCGGGATCGTGGCCGCCGACGGTGATGGCGCGGTCGTCGCCGATGCCGAGGGTTGCGTCATTTACAGAGACGGCTTCAAGCGGTTGCTGCGTGGTCCATGCCAGTTTCTTGTCCTTGTCCAGCGCCAGCACGCTGGCCTCCCACAGTGCGCGGCTTTCCGCCAGGAGCGATGATGGCACTTGATCGATCCCATGCCGCAGTGCGGTGACCTGGCCTTTGACCTTCTCAAGTTCCGCCTGCTGTTGCGGCGTGGGCAGGAGCAGTTTTGGACCCCAGTCGTTCTCGGCAAATCCCTTCGCGTAGAAGCCCTTCTCCTCCAGATCCGCGAAGAAGGCCTCGAAGCTGTAGAAATCCCGCGTGGTGTAGGGATCGAACTTGTGGTCGTGACACTCCGCGCAGCCCATGGTGGCACCCAGCCATACACCCGTCGTGGTGCGGACGCGGTCGGCGGCGTATTTGGCGAGGTATTCCTTGTCCGGCACGCCGCCCTCGGTGGAAATGCGCAGGAGACGGTTGTAGGCGCTGGCCACGCGCTGGTCCTCGGTCGCATTGGGGAACAAATCACCGGCAAGCTGCTCGCGCGTGAACTGGTCGAACGGCATGTTGTCGCGGAACGCCCGCAGCACATAATCCCGATACGGCCACACGCTGAAGTCGCAGTCGCCGTGGAAGCCGATCGTGTCGGCATAGCGCACCCAGTCCAGCCAGGGCACCGTCATCCGTTCCGCGTAGGCATCGGAATCCAGATACTTGTCCACCAGCTTTTCGTAGGCGTGTGGATCGCGCGTGCGTTCAAACCATGCGACGTCCTTCGGATCAGGCGGCAGCCCGGTCAAATCCAGCGAAAGCCTGCGGATCAATGTGCGCCGGTCTGCAGGAGCTGACGGTGACAGACCCTCCTTCTGCAACCGCGCGCGGATGAATGCGTCGATGGGGTTTGGGATTACACCCTTTCCTCCCTGATCGTTGATCGTAGAACCATGCACCACCGGCACTGCTGGTCTCTGCGGCGGAGTGAACGCCCAGTGCCCTTCGTATTTCGCCCCTTGGGCAATCCACTTGCGGATCAACTCCACCTGCTGGGGCGTGAGCCGTTTGGGTGATTCCGGCGGAGGCATCATGTCGTCCTCGTCCTTGGTGAGAATGCGTTCCATCACGACGCTGGACTCCGGCTTGCCGGGCACGATGGCGCGGCCTCCATCGTATTCCGCATACGCACCCTCGGGAGTGTCCAGCCGCAGGCCGGCCTTGCGGGTGTTCTTGTCCGGGCCATGACAGGCGTAGCAGTTGTCCGAGAGAATGGGACGGATGTCGCGGTTGAACAGGATGTCGTCCGCGCCATGAACAGCCCACGAACCGCCCAGCAACAAAGCGCTCGTGGCAGCGGTCATCCATTTCAAGATATGAAGCGTCTGCATGATGGAAACGGCATGCAGCTTAACCCACGTGGCCCGGCGTGCCATGCGAAAATGAGGCAACCTAGGCAAGCCGCAGATTAGTGTGAGTGTGGGCAGGAATGCCGGTTGACTGATGGCAAATCTGCCATCACTTTGCACATATGAGACTGGTTCAGGACACAAACGTCTTTGTAGCCGCGCTTCAACGCGGGGCAGGGCCCAGCCGGAGGTTCCTCATCTGGTTGCTTGAGGGTGGGGCGGTTCCGCTGATCGGCAACGCGCTTTGGTTCGAGTATCAGGACACACTTTCCCGAAAAAAAGCTGTGGAAGGATTCCTCGTTTTCAGCAGAAGAAAGACTGGAATCGTTACATGACTTCGCAGATGCAGTGGAGTTTGTGTGCATCAACTGGCTCTGGCGACCGAACCTGCCGGACGAAGGTGACAATCATGTGATGGAGCTGGCCATCAACGGGCGTGCTGAGTGCATCGTCACTTACAACAAGCGGCACTTCGAGAAAGCCCTCTTTGCGCCGGACAACCTCGTCATCGAAACACCGCCCGAACTGCTGAAGAGACTATGAGCCTTGCGACGACCATCCGCTGGGACAGCGAAGACAAAAAAAAGGAAGTGGAACGCCTGGCGCGTGAGAGCGGCCAAAGCGTCAATCACATGATCAATCGCTGGGCGGAGATTGTCACTGCGCAGCGCCAGGCAGAGGCGGCCTTCCGGGCATCAGCCAGACTCGGTGACAGAAAACGCCTGCTTGCCCGTCTGAAGAAGCTGGATGAGGAGGACAGGGCGGCAGGCATTGCCAACACCAGGCCTTAAGAAACCGTCCAGCCCGCCCTGTGACCAGCCACTTCAAGTCATTCATGCCAGTCACCCTTCTCGCTGCTCTATGGATCTGCGACGGGTGTTCCAAGCGTGAAAGGCTCGTGATCAACACGGAATCCATGGCCCCTACGATCAGAAGCGGAGAGGTGGTCCATATGGATCCTAAAGCATACGGTGACAAGACTCCCTCCCGATGGGATCTGGTCGTTTGTGTTTCTCCCGAAGACAGCAAAACGCTGCAGGTTCGCAGGGGCATTGGCCTGCCCGATGAATCCGTTTCATTCAGCAACAACACCCTCTTGATCGACGGACTACCGATCACGCAACCGGCCTGGCTTGCACACGTTTCATACACGCCCGTTCCATCGAGTCCCACGCTCGAGACTGACAAAACGGTTCGGCATTCCTTCCAAACCCCGGCATCGTGCTACTACGTGTTGGGAGACAACCCTGACCGGGCGCGGGATAGTCGATTCCATGGTGCGATTCATCGTTCAGCGATCATCGGACGAGTGATCGACAAGAGGTGAGAGTCTGCGGCGGTTGCGGACGGGCCGTTTCACCCATTACACTCACGCCATGCGCGCCGTGTTTCCATGCCTGATCGTCTGGCTTCTGGGCATGGCGCTTTGTCCGGCACAGGATTTGTTGCTGACGAATGCCGCGCAGTTGCGGGCGTTGCTTCCGAATGACGCCAGCAACGCGGTGCCGGTCCATCTGCGTGCCGTGGTGAACCTGGTCGGCGGTGATTTTTCCCGGACCATCTTCATCCAGGACGACACCGGCGGCACGTTCATTTCGGGCACGCGCAACACACGCGGGCTTGAGCCGGGTTCGCACATCGAGGTGCGCGGCGTCAGTTACGCCGGGCTTTTCGTTCCGGGCATCACCGCCACGCAGATTGTCACGCTGGGCACGCGTCCGCTGCCGGAACCGGGGCCTGCCACCTATGACGACCTTGTATCCGGCCGGCTGCACTACCAGCGTGTCAAGGTCCAGGGCATCGTGCGTTCCGCCGAGATCATCACGAACCATTGCAAGCTGCGCCTGGCGATGGGACCGCGCATCCTCGACGTGCATGTGCTGGAACGCCCCGAAGACGGCGCGCCGAAATGGGTCGATGCGCTGGTCACCCTGCGCGGCCTCGCTGCGGGTTACATCAACGACAAACGCCAGCTCGTCTCGCCGCAACTGGTCATGCATGCGCTGGCGGATGCGCACGTGGATGTCACTCCTCCAGCCGACCCCTTCGATGCTTCGCTGATGAGCGTGGCGCAGTTGCTGAATTTCAATCCGGAGGGGTTCTCCGGCCACCGTGTGAAGGTGCAGGGCGTGGTCACCCACATGCAACGCGGTTCGGCCATTTTCCTGCGGGATGCGGGCCGCGGACTGCTCGCAAGGATTTCACAGGGCGATGACGTCCGTCCGGGTGATCTGGTGGAGGTGGTGGGATTTCCATCGATGGGCACGTTCAGTGCATTCCTCGATGATGCCA
>CAYQCZ010000091.1:0-10988 GCA_964415955.1 uncultured Verrucomicrobiota bacterium
TTGTAGGCCAGTGCCTGGCCTGGCCAGGAGATGTAGCGGTCGATTTCGTTGATGATGTCGTTCTCGGCCTTTGGGGCGTTGTTTTTGAAGAAATCGACAGCCTGTTGACGGCTCCAATTCCTGGCATGCATGCCGGTGTCCACCACCAGCCGCACGGCCCGCCACATTTCATAGGTCAACTGGCCGAATTTGTCGTATGGATCCTCATACAGCCCAAGTTCCTCCCCGAGGAATTCGGAGTAAAGCCCCCAACCTTCCACAAACGCGGTGTAACCGGTGTAGCGGCGGAATTTCGGGAGATCGCCCAGTTCCATCGCCAGGGCGATCTGATGATGGTGGCCGGGCACCGCCTCATGCAGTGTCAGCGCCATCATCTCCCATTTGGGGCGTGTCTCTGGCCTGTAAAGGTTCACGAAATAGGATCCTGCCCGCGAACCGTCTGCTGCGGGTGGCCGATAGTAAGCGGTCGTGGTGTCCGGAGCGATGGACTCGGGAATCGGTTCGACGCCATAGGGTGTGCGCGGCAGCGTTTTGAAAAGATTCACCATCAGCGGATCGATGCGTTTTGCCAGCGCCCGGGACGCTGCCAGCAGTTCTTCGCCGCTCTTGAAGAAGAATCTTTTGTCCGTGCGCAGATGGTTGAAGAAGTCGTCCATCGAGCCTTTGTAGCCCACCTGTGATTTGATCCGCTCCATTTCGGAACGGATGCGCTTCACTTCATCCAGACCGATCTGGTGAATCTGATCCGGCGAAAGCTCCGTGGTCGTGTATTGCCGCGCAAAGAAGGCATACATCTCATCGCCACGTGGCAGTTTCCACACGCCCACATCCTCCGGGCAGGCGGGCAGATAATCCTGCTCGAAGAATTTCTTGAACTTCTGGTAGGCGGGGATCACACCTTCACGAATGGCCACGGACGCTTCGCCCGCAAGACGCTTTCGCTCGGCATCACTGAGGCTGCCGGGCAGCTTCTCGAATGGCTTGTAGAAGGGGCTGGCCTCGGACCTGGAAACGATCTGTTTGTCGATCTGCGCCGGCACGCGTTGCATGGTGACCCTGGGCAGCAGCACCTGTCGGCGGATGCCCTCGCGCATCAACTCCATGGTCTGGTCCATGTAGGCCGGGAAGGATCGCAGGCGGCTGATCCAGTCTTCAAAATCCTTCACGGTTTCAAACCGCAATGAATCGGCCAGTTCGTCCTCCGTCTGAATGCCGCCGCGTTGGTTCAGCACGATCAAGTGCCAGCCAAAGGGGAAACCTTCGACTGCTTCAGTGTGTTTCTTCTTGAACAGGTCGTAATTGAGCTGGTCGGCGGGCGGCAGCTTCGAGCGGTCGATCGCGGCGAGGCGCTTGAGCAATTCAACTTCATGCGCGTGACCTTGATCGATCGCCTTCAAACTCATGTCCGGCCAGCGGTCATTCCATCGGCGGTCACCGAGAGATGACGCCCATGTGGGATTCTGCTCCATCGTGTAGTCCCACTCCGATGAGAACAAGTGGCTGAGGGCGGCCTGCTCTGGTGAGGTTTGCGCTTCAGCCTCTCCAAGAATGCAAAGCTGGAGAATGCTGCCCGCGAATGCGGAGAAGAGTCCTGTGGGTTTCATGTCGAAAGGGAAGGCTGTGGATGCAGGCTGCTTCTCAACCCTGCCGGCCCTGCCTGGCGAGTGCCGCCGCCGCCTTCGCCTTGGCTTCCTCGGCTTTTTTCAGGATTTCGTCGGGCGAAGGCAGGCTCATGAGGACTTCCGCCGGGATGTCACCCGATTGCGCCAGCTTGGTCAGGCATTTCTGGCGTTCGTTCAGTGCCTTGCCGGAATCGCGCTCTTTGCTGAAGCGCGATTTCGCCTTCTCACTGCGCTCGCGCAGAAGTGAATAGACATCGCCGCCCAGCAACGCCGAGATGTCGATCTTCATCTTTTCGCGGTTAAGATCCTTGTCACTGACCACGTCTCCGTTGATGGGGCCGGCCTTGTATTTCGGGAACATGATCGCCGCCTCGGGACAGACACGGGAGCAGGCCGGACAGTTGGTTTTGCAGTTGTCGTGGTTCTGCGCCTGGATGCGGTTCTCATCATCCACGCCATACACGCCGAACAGGCAGAAACTGAGGCACTGCATGCAGTTGGTGCAGCGGTCGTAGTCGATGACCGGAAACCACGGCTTCCACTCGCCGTGCTTGAACGTGCCGGTCTCCGCGCGTGTTTTTTCCGCAAGACTGGAAATCCCTTCACGGTCCAGACCGGTGATGTCGTGGAAACGCAGTTGCACCTCGCCTGCGGCATCTTCCGCGGCGGCCACATGACCTTCCTTGAAACGGCCCAGGACCAGCAATGAAGACCGGTCTTGTGGCGACACCTTTCCTCCCGCCAGCGCGCGGGTCACGGCAAAGCCTTTTTCGAGCAGGCCGGTCAACGCGGCGAAGCGATCTTCAGCGTGGAGGGATTCCGCCCCGTCGCCTTCGTAAAGGACGACGCGGAGTGATGTGGTGGCGGTGAGGCTCATAGTCAGGTTGATCAGGATGCAATCATGTGCGTGCCCTCACGCGGCGGCTTTTTTGTCAGGCAATTCGTCCGTCGAAGGGCGCGTTTCTTTGCCGGCGGGCAGATTGGCCTTCACCTCGCCGTTGAACAACGCGGAGCATACTTCATCGGCGTCTTGAACGCGCATGTTCAGGACTTCCGTGGAATTCAGGGGCAACGGTGCGCTGGCGGTGTGAAAGAGCCATTTGATGGCGCGTGGATAACAGGCGGCGATCTTGATGGCACCACCTGCGGCCAGGCGTCGGAGGGCGGGGTCGCGCCGGGCGGACATTTCACACAAATCCGCCACCGCCTCGAAGGCCACGTCGGATTCCGCCAATTTGCGGAGGACGGCCTCCTTCACTTCCTTGGGCACGACCTGGGCGTATTGGCAGTGGCAGTAAAGGATGCGCGGTGCGTCAGGCATGTGAACACCAGATTAACTTCGATTCCACACGCTGCCAACGCCTCTTTGCATGGCCGGCCATGGATCTGGAGGCCATGGCCTGGTGATGGTTGGAATTCTTGTCGGCCCGCAAGCTGCTCTGTTAGCGTCGCGGCGTCATAGATCATGAATCCCGAAACCCGCCCCTCCAGCCGACCTGCCTGGTCTAGATTCCAGGAGGGCGGCTTGCTGCTGGTGATCCTTCTGCTGGGTGCGGTGCTCACCTGGAAGGGCGGCACGGTCAAACTGCCCGTCTTCGAGATGAATGAAGAAGGCGAGCGGGTGCGCGCCTTCACGACGGGGCCTGATGGAGATCGCACCCCGGTGTTCGTGGAGAAGAACAAGTTTCTCAACGCCCAGAATCTTGCCCAGCTTGCCAAGGACACGAGTTTCATTGCCATCATGGCCGTGGGCGCGACATTTGTGATCATTTCCGGCGGCATTGATCTTTCAGTGGGGGCGATCTATGCGCTGGCCTCCGTGCTGGCGGCCATGGTGTTCCATCGGTATGGCCCTGAAGGAGCAGAGTCGGCGGCTTCCATGTGGACATCCGTGCCATTGGGCATGGCCACATGTGTGGGGGTGGCGACGCTTTGCGGACTGGCCAACGGCGGCATGATCGTGGCGTTGCGGGTGCATCCGTTCATCATCACGCTGGGAACCATGGCCATTTACCGTGGCATCGCGTTTGTCATCACCAAGGGACAATCCATCGGCAGTTTTCCCGAGGCGTTCCGCAACATGATCGGCTGGCGGACGAGCGGCGACCTGAGCGTGGTGCCCATGGGGGTGATGCTGGTGGTGGCGGTGCTGGGGGGCGTTCATTTGTCCCGCATGTCGGTGGGGCGTCGCATCTATGCGGTGGGCGGCAACGAACTGGCCAGCCAATACAGCGGCATCCGCGTCAACCGGGTGAAACTGTGGGTGTATCTGGTGTCCGGCCTGACCGCCGGCGTGGCCGCCTTGATGTCCCTTGGCTATTACGGCGGGGCGACTTCCGGCGATGGCCAGGGGTATGAATTGAATGTCATCGCGGCAGCGGTGGTGGGAGGCGCGAGTCTGTCCGGCGGCAAGGGGACGGCATTGGGTGCGCTGCTTGGCGCCCTGCTCATCCAGATGATCAGCAGCGGCATTGTCATTCTTGGGATCGACCAAAATTACAGCCAGATCATCATCGGCATTGTCCTGATACTGGCCGTCGTGTTGCACAGGTTCAGCGGCTGGCTGGCCCAGCGGAGGATGGCCGGGGTCGCCTAGGCATGAACTTCAAGCCCTCCCGCCAATCATGAACCCTTCAATCATCTCCCAAGCGCCGATGGACAACCCGGTCTGACTTCCCCCAGTGCCCCCACCATCCATGCCATTGCTGACGGACCTGCTTCGTGAGGTGTCACGTTCCTTTTACCTCACGCTGAGGGTGTTGCCCGGGTCCATACGCTCTCAAATTGGTCTGGCCTATCTGCTGGCACGCGCCACGGACACTATTGCCGACAGCGGGCTCGTCCCTGTGTCAAAGCGGCTGGACACACTCAAGTCGCTTCGGGATGTGATTTTGGATTCCGACACAGATGGCATGCATGGGTTCTCGCTCAAAGAAATGGCATCAAATCAAGTTTCCATGGGAGAACGCGTGCTTTTGGAACGAATTGGAGAAGCGTTATCGTTAATGTTAAAATTCGACAACGCCGATCAATGTCGCATCCGCCGTGTTCTGGAAGTCATCACCAGTGGACAGATACTGGACTTGGAGCGGTTTGGTGGGGCTTCGGCCACATCCATCGTGTCCCTGCGAACCGACGCCGAGTTGGATGATTACACCTATCGTGTGGCAGGATGTGTGGGGGAGTTTTGGACGCAAGTGTGCATGGCGCATGCTCTTGCGAATGAGCAATTGAATGAAAACGCATTGCTGGCCGATGGCATTCGATTCGGCAAGGGATTGCAGTTGGTAAACATCCTGCGCGATCTGCCGCGCGACTTGCAGCAGGGACGCTGCTACATTCCCGCCGACCTGCTGGCCACCGTGGGTTTGGCCGCCAATGATCTTCGGGATCCTGGCAATGAGCCCAAATTCAGGGTGGTTTACGGCCCTCTTTTGGAAAGGGCCAGGAGCCACCTGACACGTGGGTGGGCCTACACGTGCGCATTGCCTTGGCGGCATGCGCGCATCCGGCTCGCTTGCGCATGGCCGGTGTTGATTGGATTGAAGACGCTTGACCTTCTGTCTGTGAACCCGGTGCTGAGCCCGGAGCTTCGCGTCAAGGTCCCGCGGGCATGGGTCAAAGCCATGATGCTCAGCACGATTTTCCTTTATCCAGTGCCTGTATTGTGGCAAAAACTCGCCCCGCTGCCGCCTGTGGACTGCTCACCGGCCAGCCTTAAAAACGACTCCTGACAACCGCAAGGTAACCATGCGCCTCTCCAAATTATTCCTGATGGTCATTGCCGTCTGCCTGAGCCTTTGGTTCACGCCCATCGCCAGCGCGCAATCCTCCAAGAGCACCGATGCCTCCAAGTCCAAGGCCGATGAGGAGGCCCGCAAACGCGAAGAAGCCCGCCAGAAGGCCGAGGCCAAAGCGCGCGCGGAGGCCGAAGCTCGCAAGGCCAGGGAAGACAAGGCGCGTGCCGAAGCCTTGAAACGTCAGCAGGAAAAAGCCGCCAAAGAGGCCCGCGAGAAGGACGAACTCCTGAAACGCGCACAGCAGCAGATGGCCGATCGTGAAAAAGCCCGTCGCGAAGCCTACGAGCGCGCCCTCAAAGCCGCCAAAGAACGCGAAGCAGCCGATGCACGCAAATCAGCCAAGCCCGCGCCCGCACCTGCAAAACCCGCTGTTTCCACCACCAAGCCGGTTCCCGCCGCGCCTGTCACCACCGACAAGCAGCGCGCCGCCGCTGAAGCCGAGGCGCGCAAAGCTGCTGAAGCCGCCGCCCGCAAACAGGCAGAAGAGGCCCGCAAGGCCGAGCAGGCAGCCAGGGAACTCGCCGAGAAGCAGGCCCGCGAAAAGGAAAAGGCCATGAAGGCGGCCGAGGCCAAGGGCAGGGCGGATGCCGAAGCCAAAGCCAGGGCTGAAGCCACTGCCAGGAAGGAAGCCGACGCCAAGGCGAAGATGGCCGCTGAAGAATCCCGCAAAGCCGCCGAGGCATCCAAGAAGGAGGCTGAAGCCAAGGCCAAAGCGGAGGCCAGCGCCAAAAAGGCCTTGGAAGACAAGGCCCGTCAGGAGGCCGAAGCCAGGAAGAAGCTCGAGGAAAAGCGGATTGCCGAAGAAAAGGCCAAGGCCAAGTCAGAAGCCGAGGCCAAAGCCAGGAAGGCTGAGCCTCCCAAGGCGGTGGCCAAGAAGGACGAGCCCAAACCCTCCGCACCCGCGAAATCCACCCCCCCCGCAGATGGCAAGTTCACTTCGAACATGACCACCATCATCCGCGAGCAGGACATCCTGACTGCGGAAGCGGCTGCCAAAGCCGAAGCTCTCGCCCGGTTGCGCGCCGATTTGCTGCTCAAACAGGAAGCCGATGCCAAGCAGCAGGCCATCGTCAGTCAGCGCGAGCAGGCGCTCCTCAAGAGCGAGGCCGACGCCAAGGCTGCCATACTGGCCCAGATTCAAGGTCGTGCCACCGGCGACATGCGCGACGCCCGCTATCGCCCGCCCAGCCGTTCCGGGCTGTCCCGCTCCACCCAGGTGCTGCCTCCCACGCCCGAGGAAAAACGCCAGATGGAACGCGAAGCCAAGAAGGCCGCCGAGGAAAAGAAGAAGGAAGAGGCGCGTGTGAAGGCCGAGGCTGAAAAGAAGGCCAGAGAAGAAGCCAAGCGCCGCAAGGCAGAGGACGAGGCAAAGAAGAAGCTCGAAGCCAAGCGCAAGGCCGACGAAGCAGAGGCTGCGAAGAAAGCCGCCGCCGAAGCCAGGGCCGCTGCCAAGCCCCCTGCAACTCCCGCCCCGAAATCAGCCACAGCTCCAGCGGGCGCTGTGACAGCACCGACCGTCAGCCCCGCCGACCAGGCGCGCATGGATGCTCGTGCCAAGGCTCAGGCCGAGGCTGCGGAAGCCGCCAGAATGCGTGTAGCCGCCCGCAAGGAAGCCGAAGCCGCCGAGGCTGCCAAGAAGGCAAAGATTGAACAGGAACGTGCCGCAGCCAGGGTTGCCGCGGATCAAGCCGCCGCCGCCCGGGCCGCAGCCATGCAGAAGGACAAGGCTCAGGCCGATGCCGCAAAGAAAATCGAGGCCAAGAAAATGACGCCCCAGGCGGCCACAAAGCCGGCTGATGACGCCGCTGCCAAAGCCGCAGCCGCAAAGGCTCAGGCCGACATGAAACGTGCCGAGTTGGCGCGCAAGGAAGCCGAAGCCAAAGCCCGCAAGGAGGCCGAAAAGAAGGCCAAAGAGATGGCCGAACAGGAAAAGATCCGTGTCGCTGCGCTCGAGAAGGCGCGCAAGGCTGAGCAGGACAAGGCACGTGCCGCGGCCGCCGAGATGGCAAGACAGGAGGCAAAGCGGCAGGAGGAGCAACGCGCCGCCGCAGCCAAAGCCAAAGCCGAAGCCGGGCGCATGGCCAAAGCCGCCAAGTCCGCTCCCGTTGCGGATGCTTCAAAGAACGAACGTGCCATGAAAGAGGCGCAGGAAAAGGCCCGCAAGGAAGCCGAAGCCCGCGCAAAGGAAGAAGCTCGCCGCCAGGAAGCTGCTCGCAAGGCCGCCGAGGCCAAGGCCCGCGAAGATGCCGCCCGTCGCGCCAAGATGCAGGCTGCAGTTCCCAAGACGGCAGCACCAGCACCGGCACCAGCCAAGGCTGCTTCCAAGCCATCCGATGACGCCGCCCGCAAAGCCGCCGAAGCCAGCCGCATGGCTGAGGAGAAAGCCCGTGAGCAGGCCAAGGCGAAGGCTGAGGAAGAGAAACGCATGCGTGTCCAGGAAGAGGCGCGACGCGATGCGGAGATGGCCCGTCGATCCGCCGAAGAAAAGGCTCGCAAGGAAGCCGAGGAGACAACCCGCAAAGAAGCTGAAGCCAAGGCCAAGGCCATGGAACGCGCTCAAGCTGAGGCCAAGCGTGCGGCTGAGCGCAAAGCTCGTGAAGAGGCCGAAGCCCGCGAGCGTGCTGCCAAGGATGAAGCCGCGCGCATGGCTGCTGTTGAGAAGGCAAAGAAAGCTGAAGAGGCGCGTCGCATGGCCGCCGAAAAGGAGCGTGCTGATGCCGCCCGCGTGGAGGCTGCCAAAGCCAGGGTTGCTGCCGAAGCTGCTGTAAAGGAACGTGATCGCGCCCGTGCCATGGCTGATGAACAGGCCCGCAAGTCGGCCGAGCAACGTGCCAAGGCTGAAGCCGCCGCACGCAGGCAGGAGGAAGCTGCCCGTGAAGCGGAGGCCAAGGCCAAGGCCAAAGCGGAGGCCGAGGCTGCCAAGCGTGCGGAAGAAGCCCGCAAGGCTGAGGAGCGCGCCCGTGCCAAGGCGGCTGAAGATGCAGCCAAGATGCAGCGCGAAGCCGCCAGGTCCAAGCCGGCTGAGGCTGCCAAACCCGCACCGGCGCCGAAGACGGAACCCGCTGCAAAGTCTGCGCCGGCCCCTGCTCCCAAGGAAGCGAAGCCGAAGGATGAGCCCAAACCCAAAAAGGGCAAGAATGTGCCGGAGACAATGAAGACCAAGGAAGAGCGGCTGAAGGAATTGCTCGACCTTTACAAGGCGGACAAGATCACGCCGCGGGAATATCACGAGCGCCGCCAGAAGATCCTTTCTGAACCGTGATCCAAGGTCGCGCAGCCAGTGCTGTTTGCGTGACAAATCATGGCTGTTGAATCGACATCTCCCTGCTACCTGCGTCGTCCGGTTTCAATCGGGTGACGCAGGTTTGATTTTTTGCCATGCACCCCAATCGATTTGGACGCGACATCGCCATACTTTTCGCCGTGGTGCTCGTTTTATACATCGGTGCCTACCACGGTGTGGAACACTTGAGGGCACGCAAGGGACCGTGGACCGTCGGTTTTGGAGTGAACGACATGGGGCAGCCCTTGGTCGAGATTCGCCAGCCGGCGCTTGGAATCCAGAGCGTGAAGCTGGTTTTTCCCGAGGAAAGGGCCGGGCAAAAAGACGATGGCGACCTCATCACCTTTGAGGCCCCGCAAAAGACACCTTATGACGTCCCCTATGGCAGGGTGATTTACGAGGACCTGACCTTCCTGCCCGGCGCAGTGACTTTCGACCTTTTTGGGCATGAGATCGAACTTCTTCCAAGGACGTTGATCGTCAACCGTCACGAACAGTCTTGGACAAGGGAAGCAACGCTGACCCTGTGGAGCACGAACAAGGTGAAGGAGATCCGAGTGCCGAAGGCCAGGTGAGGATCACATCGAACGCGACCAGGCATTGAGTTCGCGCCGCAATCTTCCAAGGGGCAGGCCCACCACGTTACTGAAGGAGCCTTCGATACGTTCGATGATCAATTCCCCCGAATCCTGGATGGCATAGGCTCCTGCCTTGTCAAAGGGCTGGATAAGACGGAGGTAAGCGCGTATTTGATCGCGGCTCAAATCGTGAAATGTGACATCCGTCTGCTCGGCAAAGAGCCGCTCCTGATGCGTGCGCCTGTGCATGAGGCAGACTCCGGTGATGACCTGGTGTGTGCGTCCCGTCAGTCTTGCCAGCATGGATTCCGCCTCCTTCAGGCTGCGTGGCTTCCCGAACACTTTGGTCCCCAGACACACCTCCGTGTCGGCCCCAATCACGAGGGCGTCCGGGTGATGTTTGGCCACCGTGCGCGCCTTGAGATGGGCGTTCAGCTGGCACAGTTCCGCCGGTGTGAGGCTCTCATGGACTGGTTCCGGGACATCGGCGGGCGCTACGACAAAATCTGGCGTGACCAACTGCAGGAGTCGCGCCCGCCGGGGCGAGGCTGAGGCCAGAATGAGGGGCGGATTCATGCGTGTCCCACGGCGGCGTGAAAGGATGCGAGTTTCACCTGGAAGGTGGCATCATCAATCACTGGAACGGCTTCGTCTGTCCGGATGTCCCGGGCCAGTTCCACCCATGATTTGCAGCCGCCGTAGGTCTCAATCATGGGCAGTTCGACCGGTGCAGGCAGCCGATGGACGCGCACAGCCATGGCATGGATTGCCTTGTCACGACCCCAGTCGAAACGATCCACGATGACTTCGTCCCGCCACACATGCTGGCCTTTCAGCCGTCGGGCAAAGTCGATGGAATCCAGCCGAACCCACGAGATGACACGGGCGAAGAGCTCGATTCGGAGAATATCCTTTGGAGGCAGGGAAGGAGCAATCGTGTCGTAGCGATGTTGTGCCGAGTCGATGACAGACTCTCGCTGCTGATGATAAAGGGTGGGGAAGATGAGAAACTCCGGATGCTCAGGCTTGAATCCGCCCCGCCCCTCGCTGATGCCTCCCTTGCGAAGCACGATGATCTGCTCACCCCGCCCGAGGGCATCCGCAATGACCGCCCATTCTTTGAATGCCACTCTCATGTGATGCCGGAAAATGTCGGGTCCTGACGTTCCGCATGTGCAAGCGGCACCGATCAATCTTCACCAAACTTCTTGGCAATTAAGGACTCCAGTTCCTGCACCGCCTGCGATGCATCGGAGCCGCTGGCACGGATGGTGATGCGGCTGCTTGGCCCCGCAGCGAGCATCATCAGTCCCATGATGCTTTTTCCATTCACTTTTTCGCCATCCTTCTCCACATGGATTTCACAGGTGAACCGGCTTGCGGTCTTGACGAACATCGCGGCAGGCCGGGCGTGGATGCCCAGCTTGTTGATGATGACCACCTCGCGGGAGATGGCTGCCGAATCGTCTTTTTTCGCGGCGCTCATGCTTGCATTGACAGCATAAAAATGAGCTTTGGTAGATTACCAGCAATTAATGCCGGTAAGAAACGCTTGATTGAAGGGCGGCCTGATATACTTTTCACGGACTTTATGCGTGGCGGGGTAGCCAAGTGGTAAGGCACGGCTCTGCAAAAGCTGCATTCGTCGGTTCGATTCCGACCCTCGCCTCCAATTCCAAACCTCGTTTGGATAAGGAGTTGCAAA
>CAYQCZ010000092.1:0-10967 GCA_964415955.1 uncultured Verrucomicrobiota bacterium
GCTTCACGATAGATAGGCAGGGGATTCTGAGGATTTTAACACACTCTTCCGATCAATGCATTCCAACGTCCCTCTTATTTTTGCCCAATCTGCGCATTCACCGCATTCCTGGCTTCTTGCCCTGACAACACGCAGTCCACATCGGCTGCCACTGCTTCTATTGTCCGTGTCTGCGCCTCCACGGTGAAGGCGGCGATGTGTGGTGTCAGCACGACGTTCTCCAAGTCCTCAAAACCACCACGCGCCTTGGGCGGTTCAACCTCACGCACATCGAGCCCGGCACCACCCAGATGCCCGCTTTGCAACGCTGACAACAGCGCGTCTTCGTCCACCACGCCACCCCGTGATGTATTCACGAACAAGGCACCTCGTTTCATGGCTGCAAAAGCATCCTTGTTGAACATGCGGCGCGTCTGCGGCGTGAGCGGTGAATGCACGGTGATGCAATCGGCCTGAGCCAGGGCCGGCAAAAGCTCCGTCTCCAGGGCGGCCCCTGTTTCCGCAAGAACAGGTGCATCGGGCTTCAGGTAAGGATCGAACGTCACGATGCGCATGCCGAATCCCTTTGCCATGGCGGCCACGCGCCGGCCAATGCGACCGAAGCCACAGATGAGGATGGTTTTGCCGGAGAGTTCGACGCCCACAAATCGCAAGCGATCCCATTTACCACCACGCGTCGATTGATCGGCGGCTGGAATCTTGCGTGCGAGCGACAACAACAGGCCAAAGGTCAATTCCGCCACACTGGTGGCATTGGCCTCCAGCGGCGCGATCACCGCGATCCCTGCCCGGCTGGCCGCCTCCATGTCGATGTTGTCCAAGCCCACACCGTTGCGGCCAATGACTTTCAACTGAGGCGCACAGGCAAGCACATCGGCCGTCAACTGGGTCTGGTTGCGCACAATGATACACCGGGCTTCGGCAATGCGGCGCTTAAGGGCAGCTTCGTCCTTCCATAGCTCAGGCTCGCAGACGACGTTGTATTTGGCCTTGAGACGGTCAATGGCCGGAGCTTGGAGGTTTTCGCTGATGAGGATGTCCATGAGAAGGCTTTCCGGATGCTTTTGTGGAGCGTGTCTGAGGTGACGCCCATCAGGATTGTCTAATCCAGTCCCAATCCACCGGCTTGGTAATGTCGAGGAATGGCAACTGCTCGCGCACGGATTCGGGATATTTCTGGGCCGCGCCCGTGTTGAACACGAGGATGCGCTCCGTTGGCTTGATGGTTCCATCCCGCAGAAGCATGTCCAGAACACCCAGACATACGGCTGTCTCCGGGCAGAAGGCGATGCCTTCCTTGGACATTCCCATCCGCATCCATTTGGGTATGTCGGACTCGGGCGCGGCCACTGCGACACCACCGCTTTGCCGGACGGCGTCCAGAATCATGAAGTCACCCACGGCGGCGGGCACACGCAATCCGCTGGCAATGGTGGCGGCATTCTCGAATTTCTTCGCGAAGCGCTCGTTCTTTTTGAAGGCCTCGGCGATGGGCGCACAGCCTGTGCTCTGGCAGGAGATCATCCTGGGCTTCTTGGATGACTTGAGCCACCCCATGGCCTCCAGCTCGGCGAAGGCCTTCCACATGCCGATCAATCCGGTGCCGCCGCCCGTCGGATACAGAATCACATCCGGCAGTTCCCAGTCGAACTGTTCGGCCAGCTCCAGGCCCATGGTCTTCTTGCCTTCAATGCGATAGGGCTCCTTGAGCGTGGAGACATCAAACCACCCCATCGGCTGCTTGCCCTCGCCCACCACACGTCCGCAGTCCGTGATCAGCCCATTGGCACGAAATGTCTTTGCCCCGGCCAGCCAGCATTCCTTCTGATTGATCGCAGGTGTGTCCTCCGGCATGAACACATAGGCCTCGATCCCCGCCCGCGCCGCATACGCCGCCATGGCACCACCGGCATTGCCCGCGGTGGGACAGGCGACACGTTTGATGCCGAATCCGTTCGCCATGGAAATGGCCATGGCCATGCCGCGCGCCTTGAAGCTGCCGGTGGGCAGGCGGCTCTCATCCTTGACCAGCAGTTCCTTCACTCCGAACTCAGCGGCGAGCCGATCGGCCCGTAGAATGGGCGTGATGGTTTCTGTCAGAGAAACGATCTTATCCACGTCCCGGATGGGCAGGAGATCAATGTAGCGCCAGATGGTGGGCGGACGGCCAAAGAGATCCTTCTTGGTGAACTTCCTCTTCAGCACATCCAGGTCGTAGCGAACCCAGAGGGGACGGTTGCAGGAAGTGCAGAGGCCGTGAACCTTGTCCGCATCGTAGCGCGCGCCGCAATTGGCACATTCGAGGTGGGTGACGAAATTCATTGGCGGGCATTGAACCGGCGTGACCTCCAACATGCAAGTGCTGCATGGCCAGTAATTCCTTGCACACGCGCGATGCAGGCTCGTTAATCGCCTCACCCAGAATTTCCCATGAAACTGTTCATCGATACGGCCGACGTCGCCCAAATCAAGGAAGCCTGGAGCTGGGGCATCATTGATGGCGTCACCACCAACCCCACCCACGTCATGAAGACCGGACGCAAACCGGAGGACGTGTATCGCGAAATTTTGGAGATCGTGAACGGCCCGGTCTCCCTCGAAACCATCGCCACCGACGCACCCACCATTGTGAAGGAAGGCCGCGCCCTCGCAAAGCTCAGCCCCAACGTCGTCGTGAAAGTTCCCGTCATCCGCGAAGGACTGAAGGCCGTGAAGCAGCTTTCCGCCGAAGGCATCAAAACAAATGTCACGTTGAACTTCTCACCGCTGCAGGCCCTGCTCGCAGCCAAATGCGGTGCCACCTACATCAGCCCGTTCGTCGGACGCCTCGATTCCGTCGGACACACCGGCATGGATCTGGTCCGGCAGATTCGCACGATCTACGACAACTACGGTTACCAAACGCAGATTCTCACCGCCGCCGTGCGCCATCCCGAACATGTGCTTCAGGCGGCACTCGCAGGATCGGACGTCTGCACGATGTTTTTTGATTTCCTGAAAATGCTCTACGATCATCCCCTCACCGACATCGGCCTCGACATCTTCCTCAAGGACTGGGCGAAGGCGACGGGACAAAGCAAATGACCAAGGGACCAATGTCCAAGAACCAAGGAACACCCAAGGCCAAAGTTCGCATGAACACGCAGCCGTGCTGGAGGTTGGTGCTTGGTCTTTCATTGGACATTGGTGCTTGGTCCTCGGTCATTCGCCCATACCACACCATAACATGAAGATTCGCATGGGTTTTTTGGGCATCGGCGCGATGGGCCTCTCCCACGTGAACCAGTTTCACGTGAAGAACGCCGCGCGTGCTGAAAGCGTCGCGATCTGCTCCCGCAGCGAAGCGAACATCACCAAGGCACTCGCAGTCGCCCCAAACGCCAAAGTCTTCCGCGACGAAGGCGATCTGATCCACTCCGATCTGGACGCCATCGTCATTTCCACACCAAACGCCACTCACGCGGCGCTGGCACAGGAGGCTTTGAAAGCCGGCAAGCACGTCTTTCTCGAAAAGCCCATCGGTGTCACTGCGGAAGAATGCCGCGCCGTGCTGGCCGCCGCCGAATCCAGCAGCCGCGTGGTGCTGGTCGGCCACGAACTGCGTTACTCACCCTTTTTCCAAAAGATGAAGGCGCTGGTGGGCGCTGGAGATATCGGCCGTCCGCGCATGGTCTGGACACGTGAGTTTCGCGGACCATTCCAACCCAAGTCCGGACAATGGATTCAGGACAGGCGGCGTTCTGGCGGCATGATGGTGGACAAGAACTGCCATCACTTTGACATGATGAACTGGTGGGTCGGTGCGCGTCCGCAACGCGTTGCGGCGTTTGGCGGCAATGCGGTCATGCAAGTGGTGGATGCCGCCCATCAAGTCAACGACCATTCCACGGTCAGTTTCGAATACGCAAACGGCGTGCTTGGCACCTTGCAGGTCTGCCTGTTCGCCCGCGATTTTCCCGATGAGGAACTCGAGATGGGCATCGTCGGTGATACCGGCTCTTTGCAGACGCGCGTTTCAGCGATCGAAATCCTCCAATGGAAGCGTGGCGCGAATCCGCGGACGCCCATCGTTCACAAAGTCCACTCACCCGCCGGTGAAGGCTGGGGCAACCACCTGGGGTTCGATGAGATTCACGCGGCGTTCCTTGATGCCGTGATCAATGGCACACCTCACGTGACTTCGGTGCGCGACTGCCTTGATGGAAGCTTGCTGGCGATTGCCGCTGAGAAGTCCTGCATATCGGGTCAGTTTGAGTCGTTTGCCTGACGCGACGGATCCACCGGCATTTCCAGGTAGAAGGTGCTGCCCCTGCCCACTTCACTTTCCACCCAGACATCGCCGCCATGGGCCTGTATGATGTGCTTGACGATGGACAGCCCCAGTCCGGTGCCGCCGGCCTCACGTGATCTTGCCCGGTCCAGTCTGTAGAAACGCTCGAACACGCGTCCGAGAGCTTCCACTGGAATGCCCGGCCCATCATCCTGCACGGAAGCCATCAGCCGCCGGTCGTCCTCCACTTTCGCGGTCACCCTCACCACCCCCCCCTTGTGTCCATATTTGATGGCGTTCTCGGTGAGGTTGAAGAAAACCTGCTGCATCCGCTCGCCATCGGCATGAATCACCAGTCCCGGAGGCACTTCATTGATAAGCTTCACGCCCCTGGAATTGGCATGATCGCGCAAATCCTCCATGACCCGGCCCGCGATCGTTTTCAAATCCACCGGCTGGAGGGACATCGTGATCTTGCCCGATTCGAGCTGGGAAATGGTGAGCAGATCCTCGATCAGGTAGGTGAGCCGGTCCACGTGTTTCTGGATGATCTGGAGAAATCTCGGAGCAACCTCGGCATCCTGCCAGCCGCCCTCGTTGAGGGTCTCCACGTAGCCCTTGATCATGGAAAGCGGCGTCCGCAGTTCATGGCTGACGTTGGCGACGAAGTCCTTGCGCGTGTTCTCGAGTTCGCGGATGAGCGTGAGATCATGGAAGACGATCAACATGCCCCGGCCTTCGTCGCCCCCCATTTCCAGCGGCGTGGCGTTGAGTTGAAATGCCTTTTCCTTGAGACCAGGCAGCTCCAGTTCCACGTTCAGGACGGCCCCTTCGGCCTGCACCCGCCGGATGATGGACTGCAATTCATGGGAGCGCATGGCCTCCATGATGGTCCGCCCGGTGATGTCCCCGGTGACGTGGAAGAGATTGATGAATGCACGATTGGCCAGGAGCACCCGGTTGGCCGCGTCCAGCACCAGCACCCCTTCCACCATGCTGTCGAAGAGAGCCCGTTCACGGTTGTGTTCGGCATCGAGCTTGCGGTGGAGTTCAAGCACCTGCTGCCCGGATTGTTCCGCCTCCCGCCGCCACGCTTCCTGTGCGAGGCGGTGACGACGGGACCACCAGGCGTGGAGTGCAAGCAGTGCGGCCAGCCCCCCGATGACTGATGGAATGATCGACATGGTTGCGCAGGCTCAGGCCTCCGCAAACCGGTAGCCCACGCCCCGCACGGTGTCGAGGTATTTGGCGGCGCTGCCGAGCTTTTCGCGGAGCCGCCGCATGTGCGTGTCCACCGTGCGGGTGTCGATCACGGTGTTGTAGTTCCAGACATCCTGGAGCAGTTGCTCGCGTGATTGCACCCGGCCGCGCCTCTGGATGAGCAGCGTGAGCAGCTTGAATTCCGTGGCGGTGAGGTCCACCGGCCTGCCATTGACGATGACGGAATGCTTGGCGACGTCCACGGTGAGGTTTCCATTGGTGAACCGGTCCGCAGCGGTTTCCTGCTCGGCACCGCGCCGGAGCACGTTGCGGATGCGCAACAGAAGCTCCCTGGGGCTGTAGGGCTTGGTCACATAGTCATCGGCCCCCAGCTCCAACCCCACCACACGGTCAATCTCCCCCGCCTTGGCGGTGAGCATGATGACGGGAATGCCGGACGTGGCGGGATTGCGCCGGATGAGCTTGCACACCTCCATGCCGTCCACCTCGGGGATCATCAGATCGAGCAGAATCAGGTCCGGCTGCAAGGTTCGCGCCCTTTCGAGGGCGGCATTGCCGTCCACGGCGGTGCTGACGTCATAGCCGGCCTTGCGCAGGTTGAATTCCAGAAGCTCGACCGCATCCGGCTCGTCATCGACTATCAATACCAAAGGTTTCACGCGAACTTTGGTTAGCATGGGAGTGATGCTTGCTCAACGAAGCCTGCGTTACAAGCGTGTTACAAACGTGCAACATCGGATTTGAAATCCCGTGATGCCATGCAGATGCAGTTCCGCAAGGTAAGGTTATGGTTTCAAGTTTGGAACGCACCCGTTACAACAAATCCATGGGCGAACTGGATCCTCAACTCGACCGCTTTCTGCGTAAACAACCCCGTCTGGGGCATGGTGTCTATCTGGCCGGCACCGCGGTGGTGCTCGGCGATGTCGAAATCGGCGATCATGCCAGCATCTGGTATGGCGCGGTGGTGCGCGGCGACATCAACTTCATCCGCGTCGGCCATCACTCCAACATCCAGGACAACGCCGTGCTGCACCTGGCCGACGATTATCCGTGCATCATCGGTGACTGGGTCACGGTCGGCCACGGCGCGATCGTTCACGCCTGCACCGTGGGCCATGAATGCCTCATCGGCATGGGCAGCACCATCCTGGACGGCGCAATCATCGGTGAACAGTCGATCATCGGCGCGAACGCCCTTGTCCCGCAGCGCATGGAAGTGCCCCCAGGATCGCTGGTGGTGGGTTCCCCCGCGAAGGTAAAGCGGGCACTGACACCTGAAGAACGTGCCGGATTGAAGTGGTGGGCGCAGAAATACGTGGACAACGGCGCCTACTGCCTGAAGCACGGCATCAACGTGGGGCGGCCATTGGTGACTTGAGCCGGCCCGAAGCCACACCGGACTCACCTGTCCAGTGAAGCGTTGGGCAGGCGGAGATTCCATTTCAGGGCAGCCAGCCGGAACAGGAAAATCACAAGGAAGCCTGCAAGAATGGCCACGTTCGCATCCATGCCCGCTTGAAGCAGCAGCAGATACACCCAGGCTCCAGTAAAGGAGCAGGTGGCATACAACGGCGCGGACCGGAACAAGCTGGGGATTTCGTTGCAGATGACATCGGCCATCACGCCGCCGAAGGTTCCCGTCACTGCGGCCATGATCGAAGCAATCAGCATCGAGGTTCCTTCCTGCAAGGCATAACCGGCACCGGTGATGCTGAACAACGCCAGCCCCAGCGCGTCCGGCACGGCCAGCCATCGTTCGAACCTCCGGATGACCCGCGGCGCGACAGCCCCCAGCAGGGACAGGGCAAGCACGATGGCCACATAATGATCATTCGCGATCCAGAACAACGGCCTCCGACCGAGAAAGATGTCGCGCAAAGTCCCGCCGCCAAAGGCGATCACAAACGACACCGAGAAAATGCCCACCACATCAAACTGCTTCCGGCATCCGAGGAGAATGCCGTAAACGGCGGAGGCGACCACCGCGAGCAGTTCGACGATTGTGAGGAATTCAAACGGCATAAGTCACGCCGGTGCAGAATGCGAATTGCGCGAATCGAGTCAACAGAAGCATTTCAAGCATCCGCATTCGCAAAGCCATTTGGCTTGATGCCCGCCCTCATACCTGCTCGACAATCCCGCGCATGTTGACCACCCGACATATGGCCTCCGAAGCGATGGGATGCACCCCGTCATCATCATGAGCGCAAGGGTTCTTGGCATTTCCGCCTATTACCACGACAGCGCTGCAGCACTCGTGGTGGATGGTAACATCGTGGCCGCAGCCCAGGAAGAACGCTTCACCCGGGTCAAGCACGACCACCGGTTTCCAACCCATGCCGTCGCCTACTGCCTGAAGGAAGCTGGCATCAAGCCGGAGGAGGTCGATTATGTGGTGTTCTACGACAAGCCATTGCTGAAGTTCGAACGCCTGATCGAGACCTACCTGTCCTACTCCCCTGCGGGATTGCAGTCCTTCCTGTCCGCCATGCCGTTGTGGCTCAAGACCAAGCTGCACCTGCCCCGGGAGATCAAACAATCGCTCAACGGCGCCTACCGCAAGCGCGTCGCCTTCACCGGCCACCATGAATCCCATGCCGCCAGTGCCTTCTTCCCATCGCCTTACGACGAGGCTGCGATTCTGACGCTGGACGGTGTGGGCGAGTGGGACACGGCCACCATTGGCCACGGCAAGGGCAGCAAGATCGAACTGCTGAAGGCCATGCATTTTCCGCATTCGCTCGGCCTTCTTTACAGCGCCTTCACGTATTTCACCGGATTCAAGGTGAATTCCGGCGAATACAAGCTGATGGGACTCGCACCCTACGGCGAACCGAAATACGTCGATGTCATTCTGGACAAGCTGATCGACCTGAAGCCGGACGGCTCGCTGGCCATGGACATGCGCCACTTCAACTATTGTGAAGGCCTGACCATGACCGGGCCGGAGTTTGACACGCTCTTCGACGGGCCACCCCGCAACCCCGAGTCCAGGATCACCCAGCGCGAAATGGACATGGCGGCCTCCATCCAGAAGGTCACGGAGGAGGTTGTGCTGCGCATGGCCCGCACCGCCAGGGATCTGACCGGCAGCAGGAAACTGGTCCTGGCGGGCGGCGTGGCATTGAACTGCGTCGCCAATGGGGTCCTGCTCAGGGAAAAAATCTTCGATGACATCTGGATCGTCTCCGCCGCAGGCGATGCAGGCGGCGCATTGGGGGCGGCCATGTTCGTCAGCCATCAACTCCTCGACACGCCCCGCAGGCGCAATGGGAAGGATGCGTTGAAGGGTTCCCTGCTCGGCCCAAGCTTCAGCAACGACGAAATACGCGGTTTTCTGGACCAGCGCGGCATTAAATACACCTTCCACGCGAAGGAGGAGGATTTGCTCCGCGAGACCGCCGAAGCAATGGTGAATGGCGCGGTGGTCGGGTGGTTTCAAGGGCGCATGGAGTTCGGGCCGCGCGCGCTGGGATCGCGCAGCATCATCGGTGATGCGCGAAGCGAGCAGATGCAGTCCGTGATGAACCTGCGCATCAAGTATCGCGAGTCCTTCCGGCCCTTCGCCCCGAGCTGCCTGGTCGAGGATGTCTCCACGTATTTTGATCTTGATCGCGAATCGCCCTACATGCTGCTGGTGGCGGATGTCCGGAAAGAACTGCAATGCGAACTCACGGAAGAGCAAAAGCGCCTGATGAAAGACCCTGACCTCCGCAAGCGAGTGAACGTCAAGCGCTCATCCCTTCCCGCCATCACCCATGTGGACATGAGCGCGCGCATCCAGACCGTGGACGAGGAGCGCAACGGCCGTTACTACCGGCTGATCAAGGAATTCAAACGCCAGACCGGCTGCGGCGTCATCATCAACACCAGCTTCAACATCCGCGGCGAGCCCATCGTCCACACGCCTGAAGATGCCTGGCGTTGTTTCATGGCCACGGACATGGACATTCTGGTGCTGGAGAACTGCCTTCTCCGCAAGTCCGATCAGCCCAAGGTTGAATCGGCTGAAAAACAGAAATACATCGAAAGCTTCAAACTGGACTGAGCCATGATGAACCCGTTCAACGAGGTCAATTGGAATCCCGACACGGCCGCCAGGCGCAAGTTTGCGGCCAGCCTCATGGTTGGTTTCCCGGTTCTGGCCGTCCTGTTCCTGCTGATTGGACGCTGGCATTCCGGAGGGTGGAACATCGATGCCGCACTCATGCTGGGAGGCATCGGAGCGGGAGCCGGGCTTTTTCTGTGGCTGGCGCCCGGAGTGGCGAGGCCCTTCTACATGATCTGGTATGGATTCGCCTGCTGCATGGGGTTTGTCATCGGCAACGTCCTGATGTCGTTGTTCTACTACATCGTGGTCACGGGCATCGGTTTGGCACTCAGGGCCGCTGGCCGCGACCCCTTGCGCAAGGCCCCCGACAAATCATTGAAGACCTACTGGAAGGACGTGCCCAAAACCACCGATCCACGGCGCTATTACAAGCAGTTCTAGCTCCAGATGCACAACGAGGGCATTGCCACACGCCGATGTTTGAGCCATAAACCACCCCGAGACTTATGAGCGACCAGGAAAAGAAAGCGTTCGAGGAGGCCGGCTCCGAGAAGGAGACCAGCCTGCTGGGCGAGTTTTTCGCGATGCTGATGGAGAACAAGAAGTATTGGCTCATCCCCATCGTCGTGATCCTGCTGCTGTTCGGCGTGCTGATCCTGATGGGCGGCAGCGCCGCGGCACCGTTCATCTACACGCTTTTCTGAGAGCCTTCGCGCAGCAAACACCCGGTCTATTTCAAGGGATCCCCATCCCTCAGCACCCATGCGCTGGGATGCGGAGTCAGACCGATGCGGGGGTAATAGTCAGCGGCTTTGGGTGCTGACAGCAGAATCAACGTGGCCCTGCCGCCAAGATCACGGGTGCGTCGCAGCAACTCGCGCCCGATGCCGCGTCGCTGGTGTGAAACACGCACTGCCAGGTCCGAGACATAGGTGCAGTAGGCGAAATCACTCAGACTGCGGGCCATCCCCACCAGCAACCCGCCATCCCAGGCTGTGATCGTCAAATTCGCATGCCGCAGCATGGCCTCCATGCGGTCGTGATCATCCACCGGACGGCGTTCCCCCAAGGTGGACGCCCGATACAGTTCGATGACGACATCGGTTCCGACCGGCTCATTGACCTTGTAGATGATCTCCATCGGACACAGGCGTTTTCGGGCTTCAACCCAGGATGCTCCGGACTGCCTTCAAGCAGGCTTCCATGTCCGCTTCGCTGCCCACGGTGATCCGGAGCCATGCATCAATGCCCGGCTGACTGAACCAGCGCACCAGAATCTTCCGCTGACGCAGCTTCTGCAGCCAGTCCCTGGCGGCAAATTTCGGCGGTTTTGCCAGGATGAAATTCGTCCGGCTCGGCAGCACTTCGAACCCAAGTCCTGCGAGAACCTCGGAAACATGCTCCCGCGTGGCGATGATCCGC
>CAYQCZ010000093.1:0-10941 GCA_964415955.1 uncultured Verrucomicrobiota bacterium
CGGTGTTCATCTGGGCGCCAGCGGAGGAGGGCGACTGGCCGCCGGGCGGGGCTTCACAGTGGTGGCTCCATCAGTCTCTCAAATCACTTTCGCGGTCGCTGGAAAAGTCAGGATCGCAATTGATCCTTCGTGAAGGTTCCAGCCTGGAGGAGCTTCGCGCATTGATCCGTGAAACCGGTGCCGCAAGGGTGGTCTGGAACCGGCGCTACGAGCCGGCCATCATCAAGCGCGATGCTGCCATCAAGGAGGCTTTGCGCGCGGATGGTGTGGAAGTGGAGAGTTTCAATGGCGCGTTGTTGCACGAACCGTGGACGATCCAGAACAAGTCGGGCAAACCTTTCCAGGTCTTCACACCTTTCTGGAAAACCTGCCTTGCCAAGGATGATCCACCCGCACCTCTGACCACACCAACGAAGCTGCCAGGTCCTGCGAACTGGCCAAAGTCCGTGAAACTGGACTCGCTCGGTCTAGAACCTGAAATCCCATGGGACAAAGTGATGCGTGAGACGTGGACGCCCGGAGAGGAGGGTGCCCACTCTGCACTGAAGTTATTTCTCCGCAACGCATTCCCAGACTACAGTGCGCAACGCAACCGGCCTGACCTTGCCGGCACTTCGCGTCTGTCACCGTTTCTCCACTTCGGCGAGATCAGTCCGCGCCACATCTGGCACGGCTTGAAAGCCCATGCGGAAAAGCATCGGTGGCCTGAAACCAAATGGCGCGGCGGCCAGTTCCTGGCCGAAGTCGGCTGGCGCGAATTTGCCCATCATTTGATCTATCATTTCCCGCACACGCCCACCCAGCCGTTGCGCGCGGAGTTTGCCAAATTCCCATGGCACGAGGACAAGACGATGCTCCGGGCATGGCAACAAGGCCGCACGGGTTATCCCATCGTGGACGCCGGCATGCGGGAACTCTGGGCCACTGGATGGATGCACAATCGGGTGCGCATGATTGTCGCCTCCTTTCTCGTCAAGGATCTGCTCATTCCGTGGCAGAAGGGAGCGGCGTGGTTCTGGGACACGCTGGTGGATGCCGATCTGGCGCAGAACACGTTGGGCTGGCAATGGACGGCGGGCTGCGGCGCGGATGCCGCCCCGTATTTCCGCGTTTTCAATCCTGTGAGTCAGGGCGAGAAGTTCGATCCCAACGGAGATTACGTGCGGCGATGGGTGCCTGAGTTGAAACGCCTTTCCAACGCATGGATTCACAAACCCTGGGAGGCGACTACGGAAGAATTAGCCAAGGCACAGGTGCGGTTGGGGGAGGATTACCCCGAGCCCGTGGTGAACCACGCCATCGCGAGGAATGTCGCTCTCGAGGCGTATTCCAAGCTCAAGAAGGCGTGACATCCCCTCGCTTGCGGATGTCCGAGCGGACAGCATCAAGCTGGCTGCAAAAGTCCCCAAGCGAACCAGCCACCCTGGCCTGGATTTGACTCAGCGGCTCCCGGTAGGCAGGTGCCGCACGTCCGCCGGCAAGAATGGCAACGTCGGGTCCAATGTGCCTGCGAATGGCCAGCAGTTCCTGGGCGAGCTTGGGATCATCCTCGGGATACACCAGGCTCAGGGCCAGCGCCGACGCCCTGTTCTGCAAAACGGCACCCGCGATTTCCATGGCGGGAAGGCTGCACCCCAGATATACGACGCGCCACCCGCGGTTGGCCGCCGCCACGGTCACAATCACCGCCCCCAGCTCGTGAAGCTGCGACGAGGGTGTGGCAGACACCAGCGTGGGTGCTGATGCATCGGCCGCGTAAGGACGGATGGATTCACAGAGAAAGCTCCTGATCTTGGCGGAGGCGAAATGTTCGTGCGCCACAGAAATACGCCCCTCCTCCCAGGCCGTGCCGATGCGCTGCGTCAAGGGCACCACGAATTGGTGCAGCATGCCCTGGATGCCAAGCCGCATGGCGCTCTGATTGAGGCAGTCGTCCAGCCCGGATTCGTCAAACTGTGCGATGGAATCCATGGCCTTCTGAAGGATCACATCGGGTTGTGCGGCCTTCGGAGGCTCGACGGACGCATGATGGCCGTTGATGGATGCCGCAGGAATCAACGATCGGAGCTGATCCACGCTCAAACCGCAGATGTTTCCAATGCTGTGGCCGGCCTGAGTGGCGAGATTCAAAAGCTTCAGCCGCTCGATCTCCTCATCGCTGTAAAGGCGGCGGTTCTTGTGGGAACGACTGGGTTCCACCACCCCGTAACGCTTTTCCCAGGCGCGTATTACATGCGGACTCAATCCAGTCCTCATGGCAGCGACCTTGATCGGATGGCTCAAACTCATGACCTGAATGCTAGATGTAAACTAGACAAAATCAAACACGACATCAGGACTTAATCGCCATGACGTGGTGTTTCTTTTGAACATAAACACACAAATGCTTGTCGAATAAGATGTTATTTGAATTGAAGCCGCCCAGCAAGGTCCATGCCAAACAATGTTCTACAATTATTAGACATATATTTGACAAATAGACAACACTTAGACATACTGCCGCCATGATTAAACACGTCCAACTGCCTTCTCATCGAAACTTCCGTGGAAACCGGTCGGGAGCTGCCCGCAAAGGTGCCCGTCAAGTCACCGCCCTTGTGGCGATGACCGACGGCGCTCAAAAGCCCATCCATCCGTGGACCATCGACACCACGGATGCAGATGCCGGCGAGGACATCCCGCAAGTGGTGCCGCGCACCCGTGAATCAGCCGATCCATTGTCCCTCTACATGCGCGAGGCCGGCGTGGTGCCCCTGTTGACGCTCGAAGAGGAGGTGGCGCTGGCCAAGCGGATCAAGAGAGGCGACAAGGCGGCGCGTGAGCACATGATCCGGGCCAACCTGCGGCTGGTGGTCAAAATTGCCCGTGATTACGAGGGCTTCGGCCTGCCACTGCTGGATTTGATCAGCGAAGGCAACATCGGCCTGATGCGTGCCGTTGAGAAGTTCGATCCGAACAAAGGGGCGAAGCTTTCCACCTATGCCGCCTTGTGGATCAAGCAGCAGATGCGGAGGGCGCTGGCCGGCCAGACCAAGACCATTCGCCTGCCGGTTCACATGGTGGACAAGGTGGCCCGCATGCGCCGGGCGATGGACGAACATCAGGAAACACATGGTGTTCCGCCCACCGACGAGCAACTGGCGGAGCAACTGGGCACCACGGTGAAAAAGGTCCGCCTGATGCGCATGTCCTCCATGCGCACGAGTTCGCTGGATGCCAACGTGGGAGATTCGGACTCCCAGCAACTGAGCGAACTTGTTCCCGACCAGGGTGTGGAGACGGCCTATGAAGAATTGGAGAAGAAAACCTCCCTGGCCCTGATGTCCGAGCTGCTGCGCACGCTGAGTGCCCGGGAGGCCACGATCATCACCATGCGGTTCGGCCTCGACGGCAACCGGGAGCGCACACTGGAGGAGATTGGCGAGCGCCTTGGGGTGACGCGCGAACGCATCCGCCAGCTGCAGAATGAGGCGCTGGTCAAGCTCCGCCGGCTGATGGAGCAGCGCAACCGCATTGCCATCGCCGCCTGATCAGGCTCCGAATCCACCACCCTCAACAAGGCCACACCCTCATGAAAACCAGGGAGATCATTGTCATCGGCGCCGGCCCCGGCGGACTGGCAGCCGCCATTCAACTGGCCTCCGCCGGCCTGAAGGTGAAAGTCATCGAGCGCCTGCCCATCATCGGAGGGCGCACCTCATCCATCGAGGCGGATGGGTTCAAGTTCGATCTGGGGCCAACTTTTTTCCTGTATCCAAGGGTGCTGGAGGAAATCTTCGCCTCGGCGGGGGCTGATCTTCACCGTGAAGTGGAGATGGTCAGGCTGGATCCCCAGTATCGCATCCTGTTCGGAGGCGGAGGGAAGATCGATGCCACGCCGGACATCACCCGGATGGAACAACAGATAGCGGCCATATCGCCACGGGACGCTGCGGGCTTCAGGTCGTTTCTGGACGAAAACCGCACGAAACTGGAACTCTCCCGGCCCTGCCTCGAGAACCCGTTCCTCGGTTGGAAGGATGTCATCAACACGCGCCTCCTGAAGATGCTGCCGATGCTGCGGCCCCACCAGTCGGTGGATGCCTACCTCAAGCGGTTTTTCAGCGATCCACGCATCCGCCTGGCATTTTCATTCCAGTCGAAATATCTCGGCATGTCGCCGTTCAGGTGTCCCAGCCTGTTCTCCATTCTGTCCTTCCTCGAATACGAATTTGGCGTGTGGCATCCCATGGGCGGCTGCGCGGCGGTGACCGGTGCCATGGGCCGTCTGGCCCAACGCATGGGTGTCGAAATCCTCCTCAATGAGCCCGTCGAAGAAATGCTGTTTGCAGGCCGCAAAGCCATCGGCGTGCGCAGCCGTTCGGGTGTGCATCGCGCCGATGCGGTGTTTGTAAACGCGGACTTCGCCCGCTTCATGACAAAGGTCGTGCCCGACCGTTTGAGGCCAAGCTGGACCAACCGCAAGATCGCGAAGAAGAAATTCTCCTGCTCCACGTTCATGATGTATCTGGGCATCGACGGCAAATTCGATCTTCCCCACCACAACATCCTGATCGCCGATGACTATGAGAAGAACCTCGGCGACATCGAGAACCGCCATGTGTTGTCCGATGATCCATCCATCTACGTTCAGAACGCCTGTGTGACAGATCCCAGCCTCGCACCGCGCGGACAAAGCACATTGTATGTGCTGGCACCGGTGACGCATCAGCATGAGAACGTCAATTGGGAGCAGGAACGGCAGCGCTTCAGAAAGGTGGTGCTGAGACAGATGACCAAGGCCGGCTTCGCGGATGTCGAACGGCGCATTCGATACGAACGCGTCATCACGCCCGCCGATTGGGATCAGCGCTACGAAATCCACAAAGGTGCGACGTTCAATCTGGCCCACTCGTTGGATCAGATGCTGCACCTGCGCCCGCGCAACCGTTTTCAGGACATCAACGGGCTTTACCTGGTGGGCGGTGGCACGCATCCGGGCAGCGGGCTGCCGGTGATTTTTGAATCCGCGCGCATCAGCACTCGCCTTCTGCTTGAAGACCTCGGCATGTCCATGCCTTCCCGGGAAACCGTCGCACCCTCCGGACCCGTCCCCAACACCCTCGCAGAGGTCTGATCATCTTCCTGCACGCAACGCCAAGAGATTCATGAACAACTTCCTTCCTCTTCACCGGCTCCTGCTGGCAGCCGGGCTGTCCGTATCCATCAGCACCCAGGCTGGAGACTGGCCCCAGTGGCGCGGACCGGACAGGGATGGCAGGGTTCAGGAGGGAACTTTCCCACGCACGCTCGGTGACAATCATCTCAAGCAATCATGGCGTGTCGAACTGGGCCCCAGCTATTCAGGTCCGATCATTGCCGCCGGAAAGGTGTTCGTCACCGAATCCAAGGACAAGAAACACGAGGCCGTCCTCGCACTGGACGCAACAACAGGTCGTCAGATCTGGCGCACCGAATGGGAGGGCTCAATGTCCGTCCCGTTCTTCGCAAGGGCCAATGGAAGCTGGATTCGCTCCACGCCGGCTTACGACGGCGGGAAACTGTATGTTGCTGGCATGCGTGATGTGCTGGTCTGTCTGGATGCGGAAACCGGCCGCGAAATCTGGCGATACGATTTCCCCAAGGAACTGAAGACTTCGCTTCCCGACTTTGGATTCGTCTGCTCACCGCTGGTGGACACCGACGGATTGTATGTCCAGGCGGGCGGCGGCTTTGCAAAGCTGGACAAGCGGACCGGCAAACTCCTCTGGCGTGTGCTCGTTGATGGCGGCGGCATGTGGGGCAGCGCCTTTTCCTCACCGGTCATCACCACCCTCGGCGGCCGGCGTCAACTCGTGGTGCAAACGCGCAAGGAGCTTGCCGGTGTGCTGCCCGAGGATGGCAGCGTGCTGTGGACGCAGCCGGTCGAAGCGTTTCGTGGCATGAACATCCTCACTCCGGTGGTGCATTCGAACATGGTCTTCACCAGCACGTATGGGGGGAAATCCATCGGCCATGAAGTCACCCGGAAGCAGGACCGCTATGAAGTGACCCCGATGTGGACGCACAAGGCGCAGGGCTACATGTCCACGCCGGTGATCATCGATGGCGTTGCCTACCATCATTTGAGAAGCGAACGCATGACCGCCATCGAACTGGCAACCGGCAGGGAGCTTTGGACTTCATCCGAATCCTTTGGGAAATACATGAACTTTGTCTTTCAAGGCGACCGCATACTGGGACTCGACCAGCGCGGCAAGCTGCACTTGATTCAGGCCAACAAGGAAAAGCTGGAACTGATCAGCTCGCGGAAAGTGGCGGAGGAAGAAACCTGGGCGCACCTGGGCATGGCGGAGGGCCAGCTTTACATCCGCGATTTGAAGGGCCTGACAGCCTTTCAAGTGGTCCCTTCACAATTGACTTCTTCGCAACCAGAGACTGCCCGATAGCCGGGACGTCTGGACATAGTCGTTGTGCGGGGCGGTGTTTTGAAAGGATGCACTCCGCTCATATCCTTTGGAAACCATCTTGGAGGAGGTGGGGCGAGACTCAGTCGAGCCCATATGTTATCGGGGAGTTCATGGCCCGGAAACAGGCGGGACAGGCACAAGAACACATCGCTCATCATTCATCTGACCGCACTTGCGACCGCCATGCTTTCTGCGGGCTGATCAAGGCTCAACGGAGTTTCGCCCCCACCAAACTGTCCGCAGGAATTTGATTGGTTCCGCTGCACCCTTGGACATCATGCTGCCCGCATGTGGCTGGATTTGTTGCTCCTGGTGGTTGGACTCGCCCTGCTGGTGAAAGGCGGCGATCTCTTCGTGTCTTCGAGTGTCCGTATCGCCGAATTCCTGAACATGCCCCGCGTGGTGATCGGCTCCACCCTCGTGGCGCTGGCCACCACCACGCCCGAGCTGGTGGTTTCCATCATGTCAGGCGTCAAGGGCGAATCCGGACTCTCGGTTGGCAACGCCGTCGGTTCCTGCATCTGCAACATCGGCCTCATCCTCGGCGTCACCGCCGCCATCAAGCAGGTGGATGTGAACCCCCGCGAGTTGAAGACACCCATGACGGCCATGCTGGTGTGCGGCGCGGCCCTGCTGTTGCTGACACTGGACCTTTCGCTGTCCCGATGGCAGGGCTTCCTGTTGCTGGCCGCGGGCTTTGGCTACTTCATCTACGACTTCCGCCAGCACAAGCGGAGCAGCAGGCCGGAGGACATCGCCGAGGCGCGGGCGATCGAGGAGGAGCGTGTGGCGGGTCATCCGTGGCTGCGCACCAAGGCGGGCACCGCCGGACTCTTTGCCCTTGGCGCGTTGCTCGTCATGGCGGGAAGCAAACTGCTTGTGGACTCCGCGGTGAACATCGCCAGCGGACTCGGCGTGCCATCGATCGTCATCGGACTGACAGTGGTCGCCGTGGGAACATCCCTGCCGGAGCTGGTGACCGCCATTACATCGTCCCGGCAGAACGTCTCCGACCTGGCCGTGGGCAACATCCTTGGGGCGAACATTGCCAATCTCACATTCATCGTGGGATCGGCGGCCAGCATCCAGCCCGTGACCATGAGCCGCGCCACCCAAATCTACAACTTCCCCGCCCTGCTGGTCCTGATGATCACATTGCTCTGGATGCTGATGACCCGCCGCCGTGTGACGCGCTTGGAAGGCCGCGGTCTGCTGGTGTTCTATGCGCTCTACGTGGCGGGCGTGGTGATCAGCACGCGTTTCATCCGGTGAATTCCTCCCGGCTCCAAACACAAAGAATTTTGCATCCGGTCCGCTGCACGGCGGGGGCCGGATAAGGAATTGAACTTCGGGCCGGTTTTTGTTCAACTGCATGCGCTCAAGGTCATTCGCATGCGACACGCAAACCCTTCAACCCACCGGAGTGATTTATGCCAGGACGCCCCCAACCCATTGTGATTCCCGACTCGACACGTTTCACCATCATGCTCTTCCCGCCTTACGGGCTGGCATGGCTGTGGCTGAACAAGGACCTCGACAAGGAACGGAAGGTGTTCGGATCGATTGGCATGGCGCTCTACACCGGGCTGTGGCTTCTGCTGGTGGGCTTCGTGCTCTATTTCTTCACTCCACTGGGCGTGGGTGAGGACTTGTGGAAGGTGGAAGACAGCTACAACCGGGGTGACATGCTGGAGAATCTGCGCCGCAAACAAAAGATCAAGGATCTGGAACGGGAGCTTCAGGAACTGAAGAAACAGGAGGGCAAACAGCCCAATGCCATGATCCATGCCGACGGCGTGCTGATCCTGGCGCGGGGCAGTGAAGCGTGGCCGTCCGTCCGGGCCTGACGGACACCAACCCCTCCGCGGAATGGGCATTGCCGGCTCAGTCCTTGATTGTCACGAGCAGATCCTTGCTCTCCACGGTGTCGCCCACCTTGACATCCACCTCCGCCACCACGCCGTCGCAGGGTGCGTAGATGGTGGTCTGCATCTTCATCGCCTCCAACGTCAGGAGTTTTTCGCCCTTGGCGACTTTCTGGCCCACACTGACCGACATGGCGGTGATCAGTCCCGGAATGGGCGCGCCCACTTCGAGCGGATTGCCGGGATCGGCCTTCGCACGGGCCTTCACCGTGGAACTGACGGATTTGTCTGCAACGGTGGCCTCGCGTGAGAGGCCGTTCAACTCGAACAACACCGTGCGCTGGCCGTCCACATCCACCGGACCGATGTTCAGCAGTTTGATGAAGAGCGTCTTGCCTTCCTGGATGTCCACGGTGATTTCCTCGCCGGGTGCCAGTCCGTAAAAGAACGAGGGCGTGGGCAGCACGGACACATCGCTGTATTCCCGGGTGAATCTGGCGAAGTCGGCAAACACCTGCGGATACATCAGGTGGCTGTGCAGGTCGTCGGGGGTGGCCTCGCGGCGCAGCTTGTCGGAAAGCTCGCTCTGGATTTTTTCCATGTTTGCGGGTGGCAGTTTTTCAGCTTTGCCCGCCTGCACCTTGGCCCAAGCCGCCTGCACCTCCTGGAAGCGCTTTTCGCCCAGCACCACGCGCTGGACGGCCACGGGCCAGCCGCCTTCCACCCAGCCCAGTCCGCCGCTCATCATGTCCACGACACTTTCCGGGAATCCGACGCTGCCGGGCTCCAGATTGACCACGTCGGCGGGCTTGATTCCACGGGTGAACAGGAACAGCGCCATGTCGCCCACGACCTTGCTGGAGGGGGTGACCTTGACAATGTCGCCGAACAACTGGTTGACCTCGGCGTAGGTGCGGGCGATCTCGGTCCAGCGGTGCCCGAGGCCCATGGAGGCCGCCTGCTCCTTGAGGTTCGTGTATTGGCCGCCGGGCATCTCATGCAGATACACCTCGGCGCTTCCGGCTTTGGGCGCGGTGTCGAAGGGGAAATACATCTTCCGCACCTCCTCCCAGTAATCGGAGAATTCATTGAGCGCGCCCAGGTCCAGGCCGGTCTCACGCGGTGTGTTCTGGAGCGCGGCCACCAGTGAGTTCAAGTTCGGCTGGCTGGTGCTGCCGCTCATGCTGGCGATCGCGGCATCCACGACGTCCACCTTCGCATCGGAAGCGCGCAGGATGGAGGCGCTGTTGATGCCGCTGGTGTCGGGCGGATGGAAGTGGATGGGGATGCCGATCTCCTCCTTGAGGGCCTTCACCAGCTTGTAGGCGGCATAGGGGCGGCAGAGGCCGGCCATGTCCTTGATGGCCAGGAAGTGGGCGCCCATCCTTTCGAGCTCCTTCGCCAGCCGGATGTAATACTTGAGCGAATACTTGTCGCGCTTCTCGTCGAGGATGTCGCCCGTGTAGCAGATCGTGCCCTCGCAGACGGCATGGGTTTCCTGCACGGCCTCCATGGCCACCCTGAGATTGGGCAGGTAATTCAGGGAATCAAAGATGCGGAAGATGTCGATGCCCGCCTCGGCGGAGTGCTTCACAAAGCCGGCCACGACATTGTCCGGATAATTGGTGTAGCCCACGGCATTGGCGCCGCGCAGGAGCATCTGAAGGCAGATGTTGGGCACGCGCTCGCGTATCTGGCGCAGCCGCCGCCAGGGGTCCTCGTGCAGAAAGCGCATGGCGGTGTCGAAGGTCGCCCCCCCCCACATCTCGAGGCTGAACAACTCGGGGGTGCGACGTGCGACGGCATCCGCGACCGTCAGCATGTCGATGGTGCGCACCCTCGTGGCCATGAGGGATTGGTGCGCATCCCGGAAGGTGGTGTCGGTGAGCAGCAGGCGTTTCTGGTCGAGCGTCCACTGCGCGAATTTCTTCGGCCCCAGTTTGAGCAGCAGCTGGCGTGTGCCTCCGGGCGGTGTCGCCTTGTGGTTGAACGTCGGCGCGGGGACCGGGCGGAGCGGTTCCCCGGGCTTGAACCCCTTGGCGTGGGGATTGCCGTTCACGGTGACATCCGCGAGGAAATTCAGGAGCTTTGTGGCGCGGTCCCGGCGCGGCTTGTAAACCACAAGCTCCGGCGTGGTGTCGATCAACGTGGTGGTCGCCCTGCCTTTCCGAAACGTCTCGTTGGCGATCAGGTTCTCCAGGAACGGGATGTTCGTCTTGACGCCGCGGATGCGGAACTCGCGCAGTGCGCGGTCCATGCGGTCCAAAGCCACTTCAAATGTGCGCCCGGAGGTGGTCACCTTCACCAGGAGTGAATCATAGAAGGGGGTGATGACACTGCCGCTGTCCCCCATGCCGCCGTCCAGCCGCACCCCAAACCCGGCGGCGGAGCGGTAGGTGAGAATCTTCCCATAATCCGGCATGAACTTGTTCTCAGGATCCTCGGTCGTGACGCGGCTCTGGACCGCATAACCCACACGGGGCACCTCGTCCTGCTGCGGCAGGAACAGTTCCGGGCCGAAGAGGGATGCCCCCTGCGCGATGAGCATCTGCGCGCGCACCAGATCGATGCCGGTGATCACCTCGGTGACGGTATGCTCCACCTGGATGCGCGGGTTCATCTCGATG
>CAYQCZ010000094.1:0-10898 GCA_964415955.1 uncultured Verrucomicrobiota bacterium
CCGCATTCGACGGATTTGCAGATTTCCCAGAAGGAGATGTCCAGCAGATACAGCGGATGCTCGGGCTGCGCCAGAACCCGGGCGGCTGGCTTCAGCGCACCACCGATGGCAAGCCACTTCCAGGCGTTGGTGTCGAGCAAATGACTCACCCAGCGGCCTTCCAGCGGGTTTCGGGTTTGCCCGTGTCGCGGCGGATGGACGCGCGCAGACTCCCATAGAGTGCTCCCATGTTTGCCTTCCGTGTAAGCAGGTATTCCTTGCGACCCCGCCGGATGGTTACGGTTTCACCCCGGTCAGCCGCGGAGAAAACCTTGTCCGGCTCACGATAGAGAGTGGTGGCACTGGTTCGCATATCAGATTTAACGTATGATTCACACATGCTTGGGTCAAGCGCGCCTTCAGACGCCTGCATGCGACTTTGGTTGCGACAGATTCGTTTGCCAATAATAGTGGTGTGGTCATGAGCTTGAACACACAATCCAGCATGCGAGACGTGCTCGCGGCGTTTCCCGGCGCTCAACGCGCGCTGTTCCGCAAGTATCACATCGGCGGTTGTTCCAGTTGCGGCTTCAGCCCGGATGAAACTCTCGAACAACTTTGTGCGCGGAACAACAGTTTGAATGTCGCCGAGGTGCTGGAACACATCCGTGCCAGCCACGAGCAGGATGCCAGGGTTCTCATCGAGCCAAAGGATTTGAAGCTGCTGCTGGAAAGTGACCGTCCGCCGAAGCTGGTGGACATCCGTTCACGCGAGGAATACGACGCTGTGAAAATTGCCGGCGCCTTGCTGCTGTCCCAGCCGCTGATGCAGGAGATCATGGGCAAGTGGTCGCCGGATGAAATGTTCGTGATTGTGGACCACGCCGGCAAGCAGGGCATGGACGCCGCAGCTTATTTTCTTGGTCACGGCATGAAGAACGTGCGATGCCTGCACGGCGGCATCGATGCCTGGGCACAGGATGTGGACACGGAGATGCCGAGATACCGGCTTGGTTGATGCGGTAGCGGCTGTCTGTGACCACCGAGAGATGCGACGCCACGGAGCGCTGCTAAAAACAATGAACGAAGACCTTCAAAACAAAATCCGCGAGGCGATTGCCAATCCGCAGAACATGGGCGAGATGCCCGATGCCGATGCCATCGGCACCGTGGGCAACTCCGAGTGCGGCGAAATGCTGCGCATGTGGGTGAAGTTCAAGGAGGAATCCGGGAAGAAGGTCATCGACAAGGCGACCTTCCAGTCGTTCGGCTGTGAGACGGCCATTGCCGTGGCAAGCCTGGCCACCGATTTGATCAAAGGCAAAACCGCCGAGGAAGCGCTTGCGCTCAAGCCGGAGGAACTGGCGGGCGAACTGGGGCCGTTGCCACCGATGAAGATTCATTGCTCGGAACTGGTGGAAGGGGCGCTTCGATCAGCCCTCTCAAAATCTGGTGAACCCGCTGCTCAACCGGCCCCATCCAGTCCTGCACAGGCCGTCATGGCACCCACGTTGATGGACAGCCTGAGTCAGGGGCAGCAGAATCCCGGCGGTGTGAAGCTGGTGTTCCTCAAGGATGGCCAGAAGTAACTTCGTAATAGGTGGTTCGCGCATGAACCCCCAATGCCATGAGTCATGTCTGCACCTGAAACCAGCCCGGCCGCCCAGTCACCCGCATCAGGCCGGCGTGTTCGCTGGTGGCCGTTGCTGGTGATTGTCACGCTGGCCGCGGGAGCCTTGATCTTGATCTGGGCAAACGCTGACTTGCAGCGTCAGAACAAGCACCTGGGGACTTTTGTCGTTGCGATGCTCACTGGATTGGCCTCGTGGGTCTGGTTTGCGTTCCTTTCGAGACTGCCGGGGAAACTGCGGTTGTGGGGCGGTGTGTTGATCTTCATTCTTGCGGCTGCATCTGCGGGTCTGTTTGCCGCCTTCTATCAAATTCGTGGGTTCACCGGCGACTTCCTTCCAATCATCGAGCCCCGTTCCAAGCCGCGCGACAGTGAACAGATTGTCCAAGCCACAACCCTCCCTACCACGGCCGCCAACGTGGAGTCTGAGATGACCCGATCCACGCCTCATGACTTTCCACAATTCCTCGGGCCGACAAGGAATTGCGTGATCACTGGAGTGCGACTTGCAACGGACTGGACTGCACAACCACCCGTGGAAGTGTGGCGACGTCCGATGGGTCCGGCGTGGTCGGGCTTCGCCATTGTTGGGCGAATGACTGTGACGCAGGAACAGCGCGGAAGCAAAGAGGTGGTGGTGGCATATGATCTTCAAACAGGCCAGCCCCTATGGTCGCACGAAGATGAAGCCCATTATGTCACACCCATCGCGGGGGAAGGTCCACGCGCCACGCCGACCATTTCCGAAGGCCGCGTGTTCACCCATGGAGCCAGGGGACATCTCAACTGTTTGGAACTGGAAACGGGTCGTCTTGTGTGGTCTGCGCGCACCGTGGCGGGCGACCGCGACGTGCCGCAGTGGGGCGTGTCCAGTTCGCCATTGCTGGTGTCCAATCTGGTCGTCGTGAACGCCAGCGGAAAACAATGTCTGGCGGCATTCGAGCGGAACACTGGGGCGCAGGCATGGACTGCGGGGTCGGACTCAGCGAGTTACAGTTCGCCGTTCCTTGCGCATGTGGCTGGACGTGATCAAATCCTCAGCTTCAACAACGCCAGCATCAGCGCGCATGACCCGGCCAGCGGAGACACCTTTTGGAGTCATGCATGGAAAAAGGAGCATCCGAAAGTCGCGCTGCCTGTTGTGTTGCCGGATGATCGCCTGCATTTCTCCAGCGGCTACGGCGTGGGCAGCCAGCTCTTTCAAGTGAAAGCAAACCCATCTGGTGGTCTCAAGGTCGAAAGCCTTTGGAAAACCATCAAGATGAAGGCCAAGTTCACCAACCTCATCCACAAGGATGGTTACATCTATGGTTTGGACGACGGGATCATGGCCTGTCAGGACGTGGCGACGGGCGAATTGAAATGGAAGGACGGCCGCTATGGCCACGGGCAGATTCTCTTCGATGGCGAAACAATTCTGGTCATGTGCGAAACCGGCGATGTTGTGCTCATGCAACCTTCTCCGGGTGGCCTGTTGGAACTGGGCAAATTCACCGCGTTCACTGAGAAGACGTGGAATCCGCCCGCACTGTCCGGCGACCTGCTGCTGATCCGCAATCACAAGGAGGCAGCATGCTACCGGCTGCCGATGGTGAAATGAAAGGGGAGCCCGGCAGTCACAGACCGCCGCTACAGGAGCGTTGCCGCAACTCAACGGAAGTGTGCCTTGAACGACTCGATGGTCGCCCGCGCGGCTGAGTCTGAATCCGGCCAGGGGAAGGCTTCGGCCGATGCATAACCATCGAATTTGATGTCCACCAACGCCCGGGCAATGGGAGCGTAGTCCATGTGGCCACAACCGGACGGACGACGGTTGCTGTCCACGAAATGCACGTGGCCGATGTAACTGCCACCGCGTTTGAGAGCCGCAGCGATGGAGACCTCCTCAATGTTCATGTGAAAGAGGTCCGCGAGGAGTTTCACATTATCGGTCTGCAAAGTGCGCAGGAGCTCGACGGATTCGGCGACACGGTTGAAGAGGTTCGTCTCGTAGCGGTTGAGAAACTCGTAGAGCAGCACCACGCCACGCCTTTTGGCATGGGCGCCCAGTTCGTTCAAAGCCTCGGCCAGCCACACCACGGCCTGATCACGGGAAACTTCACCTTCAAAACGCCCCTGCATGGAACCGATGATCGCTGGTGCACCGAAGCGCGCGCCCCAGTCGATGATTTCACGGATGAACTGGCGCGCCCGCTCACGAACGGCGGGATCGGCGTGGGTGAGTGTCCAACGGTTCACCACCCAGCCACCGCCGGTGCCCACCGCAGCGAGTTTCAACCGATGCTTGTCGAGAAGCGTGCGGAGCTGATCGTCCGGCACGGTGGAGGCGTTGGGCGCGAAGATCTCAATGGCGTCGAAGCCAAGTTCGGAGGCCTTGGCACAGGCTGCGGGAAGATCATCCCAGAAGACAAAAGGGCCGCCCCTGGCCTGGGTAACCAATGATAGAGTGATCGCGGAACGAATCATGCGCGGAGAGTGGATTACCGAAGACTCGAAATAAACCCGAATCATGATGAAATGATTCAGGACATCCGACTGAGCAGCGTGTTATGCCGAACGCTGCTTCCTCCAATTGCGGAAAGTAATCAATAACACCGCAGTCCAGAGTGGAACGATCAGGACCGGATCTGTGGCAATGGTTTCGATCTTTTTCGGTTCAACCCAGATCATCAGCATGGGAAACAAAATAAGAGGAAGCAGGATAATCAGAGTGCTCTTCTCCGAGTATGTAGCCCTCCAATCGGATCTCGTTACGAGGAGCAACGAGGCAATGGTGACAAGCATTACCCCGCTGTCATGGTCCTTTGCCAACAGAAAAGCGACACCAACAATTGACAGAATCACAAACGTTGCGAATCGAACTGGCCCGACAGTTTTCATCGGAGATAGCGGCGTATTACGCACCTGCCTTCCGCCTCTTCTTCAGCAGCAGGATATTTCTCTCTTCCACGCGCTGGTAGAACATGTCGTTCATCGTCTGGCGGACAAGGTGGATGCCCAGACCTCCGATCTGGCGTTCGTGTGCAGGCTTGTTGGTGTCCGGCTCGGGCACCTTGGTGGGGTCGAAGGGGATGCCGTCATCCTCCAGTTCGATGTGGATGTTGTCTGCATCAACGCGCAGGCGCACGACGATGTCATGGGCACCGCCCTCGGGGAAGGCATAGCTGATGACATTGGTCACCAGTTCCTCGAGGCAGAGGTAGATGGCATAGGTCTCCTCAACATGCAGCTTGTTGGCGACGCCAAACTCCTCGACGAACTGGTTGATGCGTTCCAGCTCGGCGGCGTCATTGTTGATGACCAGTTGTTCTGAATCGCTCATGGTTCAACCGCTTGAGGGTGGACCGACGCTATTCGTTGAGGGCGGCGACCGCCGCGTTTACGTCGTGGCGGATGGCGGCAACGCTGTCCAAGCCGGAGAGCTGGAGGACTTCCCCGACCATTTTCTGAGGGTTGAGAATGACCATCTTGGCACCGGCGGACATCAGCGCCTTGATGTTGCTCAGCAACAGACGCACACCGACGGAGGCGATGAATTCCACCTGGGACATGTCCACGACGACGGACTGGCCGTTGACGCCGACGTTTTCACTGAATGTCTGTTCCACGGCCTGGGTGCCCTTGAGGTCCAGCCGTCCGGCGAGGCGCACGCAGCGGACGCCGCCTGGCAATGTGTCGAGGGTGAGTTCCATAGAGGCCTTTCGCTAATGCTCGGAGTGAGAGAGTGAGTTCCGGTTGACGGTTCTTACTTAATGCCAACGGCCCCCGGAATCAAGCGGCCATTCAGCCAATGTGAAGACTTTCTCTGGTGCGGTGGCACGACCCCGCTCAAAGCTCTGCCCACGATGCGATCCGCCATCGGGTGATGCCGCCATTGTCGCCAAGCTTTTCGTCGTAATGGAAATTGACGTGGCCGTTGAACGACACATTCCCCACCACGGCAGCACCCTGCACATCCTGCACGTCATTGCCCCCGCCCTTGCCGTGGAGCGTGGCACCGGGGGCGTAGATGCATCCGACGAATTCGCCGTTGCCGCGGATGTAAACCGAACTGGCCGATGGCAGGCCATAGATGGCCATCTTCCCCGAGTCACCGGTCTGGTTCAGCACCCCGTTGCCTGCGATGTCCACGCTCGCGCCCGTTCCCGTGGAGCGGCCAACGTAAAGCTCCAGACTGGCACCGGGCAGGATGGTGATGCGTGCATTGCCGGACATGCTCAGGGATTCCGTGACCCAGAGCCTGGCGTTGCCGCTCACAAGGATTTCATCGTGGCCGCTCAGGCTGATGGAATTGATGATGTAGTTGTCGGAACCGAGGACGAAATCGTAGTTGCGGATGATGATGTCACTGACTTCCCGGTATTCAGCCACGTAAGTGAAGTTGGTCGTGTTGTAAACGTAGGCGTTGGTGGTCCAGGTCCAATGAGTCACAGGGTCGTAATCCCATTTGCCGGCCTGCGTGGTGCCCTGCGTCTCGTTGCGATAGGTCGTGAATGAGCCCATGCTGGCGGGGAGGTTGGGCTTGCGCAGCAACCGGGCGCCCAGAAGCACGTTGAAGTCGGTCACCCCTGACGGTGGCGGGACTGTGTTGGTGGTGGTCACAATGTGCGACGTATATACCCATGGCGAAGGTGGTGGTGTGGCATTGGTCTGCGTGACGATGTTGGTGAAGACCGTTTCAGAGGCGCCGGGCGCGCGATGCTCGCTTGTGGTGTTGGTGGTGTAGCCCGTGGTGTAGTTGGTGATCCGCAAGGAGCCGCCACCGGGTGCAAAAGCGGAGGCGGGATTGAACGGCGGTGCCACATCAGGAAAGGACATGTTCAGATCCGAACTCGAGACGCCGGTGAAAGTGATCGCGGTGATCGTCCCGGACGGTCCTGTGGCCACGTCTCCTTTCACCGTTGCTCTGCTGCCTCCCTGACCTGCGATGTGGCCGCGCACGGCGCCGACGAATGCATTGGATCGCACACCGGCGGCACTGTAGGCACCCGTGAGCCGGGAATCCCAGCTGTCCACCACGCTGCCGGGGCCCAGGTTGATGCTGCCCTTCGCCACCAGCCCGAACATGCCCGTGCGTGTGCGCGTGGTGCTCACACGAACGGTGCGGGATATCTCGTTGGTCTGAAGCGGCACCTTCAGGTAACCCGTGCTCGTGACCACCGGCGGATTGGCGGACGAAATGGAAACTTCGTAGCGCATGTCGCCGATGCGCTTCGAAAGAGCGACACCGGTGCTGTTCGAAGTCCAGCCATTGGCCGCCAGATCGCCTGTCTGCACCTGATTGAGGTGCGCAAGCGCCTCCTCCACCCCGGATTCGCATGCGGGCATGATGAGATTCCAGTTCTGCGAACGCTGGATGAGTTCACTTTGTCGGCGCGCATGCTCGAGCACGCCGGCCAGAGCGATGCCGATGATCACGCAGGTCAGCAGGGTTGCCAGCAGGACGTTTCCTCGTTGGGTTGGGTGGAGAAGTTTCATGGTGGTTGAAGGGTTCGATCGCTGTGCAATCCTTCCAGCATGACCCCGGCCACACACCTGCATGGGTGTCAAAAACTGCGGAAATTGCCTGTAAAACAAGGGGTGATAATGCAATCACACAGTTTTCTCGCCGCTGCGAATGGTCGCGGGACATTGCCCGACTGTCTCGAAATGATTACAGCCGATGCCAGCCCCGTCCCAGTTTCATACACAGCCCGCATGCTCCCAATCCCCGGGCAGGACATGCGCAGCCTCGACATCAAATCTGACATCCCTACTCTCATCAAAGGCGTCCGTCCGGTTCGAATGAGCAAAAAGACCACATCACGTCGCGGCTGGGCTCCGTGGACGTTCAAGGGTGTCTCGGCTTACGCGCACGCGCCGTTGCGTCGTCTTCTCGTGAGCGAAGCGGTGGTGGCCTTATGCGCGGCCGTTGCTGGAGTTTATTTTGTCTGGAGCGCCTGGATTCCTGCACTGGATCAGGCTGCCACGCGCCTTCCCGTCCGGGCCGGGATCAGCCAGGGAACGCTGTTCTGGCCGGGAATGCTGCCGCAGCAGCTTACGGAAAGCCCTTTTCTGGGCATTGTGGTGTTGAATCAGTTGCAGAGTGAGGTCGGCCAGGTGTCGGACATCCAGGTGGAGCTCACCCGCAACCAATGGCGTGTGCGCTCGTTGCTCGGGTATCAGGAGTTTGCCTATCCCAAGGGGTGGAGCGTGGATTTCAGCCGCAGCGAGGCGGGACCATGGTGGGGGGCACGGCGACCGTTCGTGCTCCTGGCTGTCGCAATCATGGCAATCGCCGGACTGCCCATGGTGTGGGCCGTTCTGGCCCTGATCTACGCACCTTTCGTGAAGCTGATCGCGCTGTTTGCGAACCGCCCTGTCTCGTTCTTTGGCGCATGGAAACTGGGCTCGGCTGCGTTGATGCCGGGAGGACTGTGGATGTGCGCCTTGATCGTGGTGTATGGGATGAGCCGTCTGCCCCTGGCGGCGTTTCTCGGCGGGTTCATCCTGCACTTTGTGGTCGGCTGGTGTTACCTGTTGTTCTCGCCTCTCGCACTGCCCAAGGCAGGAGCCGCCGCAGACAAACGCAGCAACCCCTTCGGAACCCCTTCGAAAAAGCGATCAAATCCCTTCCAGAGTTGACTCCTTTGCGAAAGGGCGAGCATCCAGAAAGCTGTTCCCGCGCCCAGTCACCTCGGCTATCCTCACCGCACATTGGATGAATTATGAAATACACGCCTGAACAACTGTGGCACCGCTTTCAAGAGCATTACGTCGAGTTTTCACACCTTGGCCTCGCGGTGGACATCAGCCGCATGAATTTCCCGGATGACTTCCTTGCGTCCATGGAACCGCGCATGCAATCCGCCTTTCATGCCATGGATCAGCTTGAAGCCGGGGCCATCGCCAATCCCGATGAAAAGCGCATGGTCGGCCATTACTGGCTTCGCAGTCAGACCATGGCACCCAGCCAGGAAATTCGTGCCGCGATTCAGAACACCCTGGCAGACATCAAATTCTTCGTGGCGAGGGTGCATTCAGCCGAAGTGATTGGTGCAGGGGGATGTTTCAAACGCATCCTGATCGTGGGCATCGGTGGTTCCGCACTGGGCCCGCAGTTCATCGCTCATGCGCTTGGACATCCGAAAACGGACCGCATGAAAGTATCTTTCTTTGACAATACCGACCCCGACGGCATGGACAAAGTGCTGGCAGGCATTGGAGACGAACTCGGGAGCACATTGACCGTAGTCATCTCCAAGTCGGGTGGCACCAAGGAAACCCGCAATGGCATGCTGGAAGCGGAGGCCGCCTACCGCAAAGCTGGGCTGGACTTTGCGAAACACGCGGTCGCGGTGACCGGTGTCGGCAGCGAACTGGACAAGCACGCCATCTCCCAAGGCTGGCTGAAGCGCTTTCCCATGTGGGACTGGGTGGGTGGGCGGACCAGTGTGATGTCGGCTGTTGGTCTATTACCTGCTGCACTGCAAGGATTTAACATCGACGAAATGCTCACAGGGGCCTGGGTATGCGACGATCAGACACGCACGAAATCCATCAAAAACAATCCAGCCGCACTACTTGCACTGATGTGGTCGCATGCCGGTAACGGTAAAGGGTCCAAAGACATGGTCATTTTGCCATACAAAGACCGATTGGAACTGTTTTCCAAGTATCTTCAGCAGCTCATCATGGAATCTTTGGGCAAGGAACTGGATCTGAACGGGAACAAAGTCCAACAGGGCATCGCCGTCTATGGCAACAAGGGATCAACTGATCAACATGCTTATGTGCAACAGCTTAGAGATGGAGTTCCCAACTTTTTCGCCACGTTTATCGAGGTGTTGAAGGACCGCAATGGCCCAGCCATGGACGTTGAACCGTCCGTGACGTCCGGCGATTACTTGGAAGGGTTTTTCTTGGGAACACGTTCCGCGTTGTATGAAAACGACCGGGAATCCATCACGCTGACCATCAACGAAGTTTCCGCATTCTCCGTGGGTGTGCTCATCGCACTCTACGAACGTGCTGTAGGATTGTATGCCAGTTTGGTGAACATCAATGCCTATCATCAGCCAGGGGTGGAGGCCGGCAAGAAGGCGGCAACTGAGGTGCTCGGCCTGCAAAAGCGTGTGTTGGAGCACATGAATTCAAATCGTGGCAAATTCCTCACTTCAAATGAGTTAGCCGTCGCCATCGGTGCATCCAATGCCGCTGAAACCCTGTTCAAAGTGCTGACCCACCTCGCCGCGAATGCAGAACGAGGAGTCCTCCGCAAAGCGGGATCGGAACCGACTTCCGCACTGTTTGGCATGGCCTGATGTCCATGTTCGTTTATCCGAAATCCTACGATGTGATCGTGGTCGGTGCCGGTCATGCCGGCACGGAAGCCGCGCTTGCGGCTGCTCGCATGGGCTGTCAGACCCTGATGCTGACCATCAACGCCGATACCATCGGCCAGATGTCGTGCAACCCGGCCATCGGCGGTTTGGCCAAGGGACATTTGGTGCGAGAGATTGACGCGCTGGGCGGCGAAATGGGCCGGAACACGGACATGACCGGGCTTCAGTTCCGGATGCTGAACACGAAGAAAGGTCCGGCCGTCTGGGCATCGCGCGCTCAGTGCGACAAGAAGGCTTACCAGTTCCGGCTCAAATGGGTCTGTGAGCAGCAGTCGAACCTCGACATCAAGCAAGGCCAGGCCACCGGGTTGATCCATGCAGACGGCTGTGTGCAAGGTGTCGAAACCAATTGGGGAGTCCGCTACATGGGAAAGACTGTGGTCATCACCACGGGCACGTTTTTACGTGGGCTGATGCACATTGGACAGGCCAAGCAATCCGGCGGCAGGGCGGGTGAAGCGGCGGCCATGAATTTATCCGGCAGCTTGAAAGAACTGGGCTTGGAGCTGGGTCGTCTCAAGACGGGCACCCCACCGCGCATCCTCAAGCGGAGCATTGATTTCAGCAAGGTGGAGATACAACCGGGCGATGAACCCGTGCCATGGTTCAGTTACTGGAAGGAGGATTTGTTCCACGTGGAACAATCCGGCGACACGAAGGCCAGTCAGTATGGATCCAATGCCTATCCACCGGGATCCATTTTGGCTGCGCATGGCGGGCAAATGCCTTGTTACATCACCTTCACGACCGAGGCGACCGCCTGCGAGATTCGAAAGAACCTGCATCTTTCACCCATGTATTCCGGGGAGATTCAGGGCGTGGGGCCGCGCTATTGCCCGTCCATCGAGGACAAGATCGTCAAGTTCCCCGACAAGGAGCGGCATCAGATATTCCTGGAACCGGAG
>CAYQCZ010000095.1:0-10802 GCA_964415955.1 uncultured Verrucomicrobiota bacterium
GCATGGCCGTTCACGGCACGTTCAACCCTCGCCATCACCAACCTGCACACGCCACAGGTGGACATCGGTGATGCCCGCCTGGGCATCGACTGGCATCCGCCGGTCTTGAAAGTGACTGGGTTCGACGGACGTCTCTACGATGGAACGCTGGATTTTGATGCCTCCATGGATGTCTCCACCCGGCTCACACAGATCAAGGGCACGTCGGACATCGACATCATGAAAATCCTGCACCTGTTCAAACCGCAGACCAGGGAATGGCTGGGCCAGCATGAATTTGAAAAGCCGCCGCAGCTCTCCTTCAAGGCCATGGGCATCCTGCCCGCCTGGACCAACAACGCGCCGGACTGGGAGGCCGAAGTGCTGCCCACCGTGCTGGTCGAGGGCGATGTGCGGGTGGGCCGCGGCACCTTCCGCACAGTGCCCTACACCGCCGCCAGCACGAGCCTTCGACTCTCCGGCAACACCCTCGAACTGCCGGAATTGATCGCGCACCGGCCCGAGGGCACCGGCAGGGCGCGTTACCGCTCGGACATCAAGACGCGTGATTACTACTGGCGGTTTGACAGCACGCTGGACCCGAAAGCCGCCCTGCCCTTCTTTGAAACGGAATCCCAGAAGCGTGTCCTGAATGACTTCACCTTCACCGCACCGCCGCACCTGCGCGGCGAACTCTGGGGACGATGGGGTTCGCCGGAGTTGACCGGCGGCCATGCGGACATCGCGTTGACGAATGTGACGTATCGCGGCGGAGCGTTCAGCAATGTCACCGCCTCGGTCGCCTACACGAATCTTGTGGCCAGCGTCACGAACATCACGGTCCAGAACGGGCCGCAGATCATCAAGGCCGACGGCGCCACGGCCGACATTCGCAACGAACGCCTGTGGTTCACCAATGTGAACAGCACGTTCGACCCCTACATGTTCACCAAGGTCATCGGCCAGAGCACCTACGAGGCGATCGAACCCTACCAGTTCGCCCAACCGCCCACCGTGCACCTCACCGGGTCCATGCACTTCGATGACGAAGACCAGACCGATCTCCATTTCGACATCCAGGGCGGGCCGTTTCGCTACTGGAAGCTGAACTTCGACCACATCCACGGCCAGGTGCACTGGGTGACCAACACGCTCACCATCACCAACGTGCAGGCCCGGGGCTACGATGGCAACGTGCTGTGGAACGGCTTCTTTGATTTCGCCCCGGCGGAACGGACCGATTTCCAGTTCAAGGGTGATTTCAGCAATCTCGACCTGCAACCGCTCCTGCGCGATCTGAATTCCCGCCCCAGCTCCGCCCAGGGACGTCTGGATGGCACGCTTGTCATCACCAACGCCAACGCCCTCGACATGAACAGTTGGAACGGACACGGGCACGCCCGGCTCCAGGACGGCTTTCTCTGGGACATCCCGATGGTCGGCCTCTTTTCAGGAGCGCTGAATGCCATCGTGCCCGGGCTTGGCAAATCACGCATCAGGGAGGGCGAGGGCAATTTCATCGTGACCAACAGCGTGGTGCGCACCCGCAATCTGGAGTTGAAATCACCCGCCATGCGCCTGCTGTATCGGGGCACCGTGGACCTGGATGGCCGCGTGGACGCGGAAGTGGAGGCCGAGTTGCTGCGGGACGCCTGGGTGCTGGGACGCATCTTCAGCCTCGCCATGGCACCCATCACCAAGGCCTTCGTTTACAAGGTCACCGGCACCCTCAACGATCCCAAAAGCGAACCGCTCTATCCCTTCAAGCCGCTCAAGGTGCTCAAGGACTTGATCACGGACGACACTCCCAAGGACAAGAAACCGGACGAAAAACCGGATAACCCAGCTCCGTGAGAAAGCGCCTTCAATGCGCCCTGCCAAAGTGGCAAAGTGCGGATCCCTTTGTGCCCTAAATTTAGCCAGCATCATCAACAAAGCAGCACTCCATGCCCCGCTTCAAATCGATTATTGGCACCCTGACATCAGTTTGTGTCGCACTCTTGGCTGTTGGCTGCGCAACAACTACGCCGCCCAGTTCACGTGTTTTTGGTTGGAGCGAGATTCGTGTCGGCATAGACACGCGCGAAGATGTCGAAAGGAAGTTTGGCGCGCCATACCGAGTAGAATTGGAACATACGGGGGAAACGGTGCTGAGGTATAGGACCGAAGACCCTCCTGATCTGAAACGCGAGTGGAACCCCAAAGGTATTCGTGGCATCACATTGATTTTCGACCGTTCCGGAAAATATGACGGCTGCGGGGTTTTTTCTACAGGACCTGGCAATCAAGTTGGAAAATAAAGCCACCCATAATGAATCAACTCCCCAGCACCGCCTTCACCGCCTTCATCAGAGCGCCCACCCGCACTTCCAAAGGCCAGTCGGATGGGGCTTCCAGCGTGTAGCTCAGGCGTGCCTTGTGCCGCATCAACCAAAAGGCCTCGGGCCATTGCGGTCGCGACAACGGATCACTGCTGGGCCTTATGATGCCGCCACTGGCCGGACGCCCTTCAATTTCAGGTGACTGATCAATGGGACAGACCTTGCTCACTGATTGGATGATTTGCTGAGCCAGTGAGGGGCGCTGATCCGGGTTCAATTCGTAGAGATAAAATCCGTGCGACTCCCAATCTTCGTGGAGGCAAAGCGCCAGATCGAAGGTCGGTTGCTGTTCCAGCCATGCGATGTGTGAGCGCACTTCCTCTGATTGCAGATGCAGGTAATCGCGGTTCAAATCGATGCCCTGCGCATTCTCACGGCGGTTGAGCGAGAATCCCGCTGGATTGAGCAGGGGGCACATCCACAACGCCATATTCGCAGGCCAGGCATTGTCCTCGATCAATCTGCACATGGCCAGCGGACCGGCGGGTTCGTCGCCGTGAATGCCTGCCGAGAGATAAACCCTCGGCACATTCCCCGCACCGGCGTCTCCTGCCGGAACACGCACCATGACCGGCTGCGTCAAGGTCGCGTCCGGGTCCAGCGCGTCACACCTCCAGCCATGGGCATCCGCAGCGGCCCGCATGCGACCAATCAAAGACGCCACATCCAGCCGTTCGCCAGCATAGCCCTTCACATTGCGCCCAAGCCGTTCCATGCAACTGTTTTTTCAAGCCCGGGGGAAAGGTTCAATCCTGAATGCGGCCCCTTTGCGATTGCGAACACGGCGCGGACTCATAGTCTCCGGCCGAAATGAACGGGCCAGTCATCCGCGTGCGCGACGCCACCAAGGCGGATCTCGCCGCCATCAATGCGATCTACAATCATTACGTGCTGCACTCCACCTGCACGTATCAGGAGCAGGAGGAGACAATGGCCTCACGGGAGCGTTGGTTTGGGAGTCACGGCGCAAACCATCCAGTGATCGTGGCAGAGTTGGAAGGCACACTTGCCGGGTGGGGCTCGCTCTCCCCGTATCACGCACGGTCTGCCTTTCGTTTCACGGTGGAGAATTCCATCTATGTGCATCACCAGTTTCACCGGCGCGGCATTGGCGCGTTGTTGTTGAAGGAACTGGTCGCGCGCGCCCGTGAAACCGGCCATCACTCCATCATCGCAGCGATCGATGCCGGCCAGCCCGGCAGCATCGCCCTGCATGAGCGGCATGGATTCGCCACGGTGGGACGGCTCAGGCATGCGGGCTTCAAGTTCAACCGCTGGCTGGATGTCGTTTACATGCAGTTGATGCTCGATACGTCGCAGTGAAGTGCATTTCTCAGGCATTGACGGGCCGGATTATCCGGAGCATCACCATTCCATGCGCCACCTTCTTCACACATTGATGCTGCTGACAGCGGTCTGCCTGTCCTCCACAGGCGCGGAGCGTCCCTATCGCACCGATCCCAAGGCGGCGTTGAAGCCGGAGATGCGACAATTGGAGACAAAGGACGGCTGGGTCATGCACAAGGTGGAGTTCAACGGCATCGAAGGTGACCGTGTGCCGGGGCACCTCTACCTGCCGGAGAAGACCGGCAGCGAGCGGCTGCCAGCCGTGCTCGTGCAACATGGCATCGGTGACAAGAAACAATCCGCCTACATCACGGCCACCTGCCGGTTGCTGGCGCAACGGGGTGTGATTGCACTGGCGATTGACGCCCCCAACCGCGGTGAACGCCGTGCCGCAGGTGGGAAGGACACCCTGTCCATTTTCGACCCGGCTTCGGTGCAGACATGGTTCAGCCAGCACTGCGGCGATTACAGCCGGGCGTTCGATTATCTGGAAACCCGCAAGGACGTGGATCCGCAGCGGCTTGGCTACATCGGATTCAGTTGGGGTGCCATCACGGGGATCACCTTCGCCGCACATGATGAGCGTGTGAAAGCCCTCGCATCGATTGGTGGTGGCGGGAACTTTGGTGGCTACCTCGGGCTCGGCGCGAAGGATGGCAAGGAAACACCAGGCAAACCCTCGCTGGACCCGGCACATCATGTGGCGATGTTCGCTCCACGCCCGTTGCTCATGGTCAGCGCCCGCCGTGACACGATTGTGCTGCCGGTCTTCGCGAAGGCGTTGCATGGAGCGGCCGGGGAAGGCAGCCGCGTGGAGTGGCATGACACGGACCACTATTTCAGCGGCGCGGACCGGGAGAAAATCCTGGAATCCGTGGCGGAGTTTCTGAAGACGAGCTTGTCTGCGGTGAAGTGAACCGGGGCTACTGCGTGACCATGGTCCGCGCACACACTGCCTGCTCTTCCTCACACACCGGCAGTTCACGACCTTTGAAAGGCGCACGCATGGTCAGACCAAGTTTGGAGAACATTTCCTTGTCCGCATCGTAGTCGGGCGACGGCACGGCACGGGTCAGCATGGTGCCGGTTTCACTGGAGAAAATGGAACCCGCGCCCGCCATGAAACACAGCGCCTGCTGCCATTCGCTGAGCTCTGATCGTCCAGCCGAAAGCCGGACCATCGCCCGGGGCATCAGCATGCGCGCCGTCGCAATCATCCGCAGCGTCTCATCGAAGGGCACGTCGGCCTGCTCCGCGAGAGGTGTGCCGTCCACCTTTGAAAGCACATTCACCGGCACGGATTCGGGATGCGGCTTCATGCTTGACAGGGTCTGCAACAAGGCGATGCGGTCCGATGAATCCTCACCCAACCCGAGGATGCCGCCGCTGCACAGGGTGACGTTTGTCTTGCGGACGTTGTCGATGGTGCGCAGGCGGTCCTTGTAAGTGCGGGTGGTGATGATGGCCTTGTAGTGATCCTCCGAGGTGTCGAGGTTGTGGTTGTAGGCGTAAAGTCCCGCCTCCTCAAGACGCTTCGCCTGGGATTCCGTAAGCATGCCCAGCGTGCAACACACCTCGATGCCCTCCTCGTTCACCTCGCGCACCATGTCGAGCACCTTGTCAAATTGAGCGTTGTCGCGCACCTCGCGCCAGGCCGCGCCCATGCATACGCGTGTCACGCCGGCTTCCTTCGCGCGCCGCGCAATGGCCAGCACATCGTCCTTGTTCATCAATGACTGCGGCTCGACGCCGGTCTGGTAGCGCGAGGACTGCGAGCAGTAGGCGCAGTCCTCGGGACAGGCACCGGTCTTGATGGAGATCAGCTTGCAGACCTGCACCTCGCGGGCGTCGTGGTGACGGCGGTGCACCGTGGCGGCGCGATAGACCAGATCCAGCAGGGGCATTTCGTAAATGGCCTGTATCTCCTCCCGGCTCCAATCGTGCCTGGGTTCCGAACCGTCCGCAACGGCGTCAATGACTTCGTTCAACATGATTGACAGCCTAAGCACCTGTCGGAATCACTGGCAAGCTTGGGCTTCCTGTGCGCAGCAAATATTCCACACACCGAACCGCGCGCAAAACGGCAGCGCGGTCCCGGCAGTAAAATGGTCTGTGTGCCGGAAGTCTGGCGGCATTGCAACCCGGACAGCATCCCCCCAGGAACTGGCGTTGCTCATTCAGGCCGGGCGCGAGCTTGGAATTGAGACCATCACGGACACTCAACACCCCGAGCGGTTGAATGCATCCATCACGGGAGCCGCAACGGAGATTGTGGCCTTTCGCCTTCAGGATGCGAAGAGCTTGCGAAGCCTGCAAACTGTCCTGAGTTGCTCCGGGATATCCGCAGACGTTGCGGAAGTGTCCGCCCTGCCGCTTGGAAGCTTCATCGCGTGGAACCGCCTGTCAGGTGGACGGCTGGACGGAAGGGTTTTCGGGTAAGATCATTTCCACGTCTGGGAAGTAAGTTTTCACTCTTGCAGGATCACGGGTTGCGAGTTTCAACCGCTCAACGGAGGCGTGGGTGCCGATGAAGAAATCCGGAAGAGGCATTCTCGAAACCCTCTCCACACCTTCAGCCCGCGCTTTTTTTAGGTAGGAGGCAAACGCCTTGCCAGCCACTACGGACGCGGCCACTGGAACGGGCAACAAGTAAAGCCCCATGCCCTCTATTAATTCCGGCACCCGATAGGATCAACAGCTCGAACACATGCTTCCGCAATTGCCACGCCATTGACGCCCCCACCCTCGCCTGCCGCCGCCATGGAAATTTGCCTTTCCGCCCATGATCGCCACGGGGATTTTTCATCCCTTGCGTCTATGATTACGCTGGTATCGAACAAAATCACCGTGTTTCCCCCCTGGTGTCATCCCATCCGCCTTTGAATTTGAGCGGAGACGCCCGCAGCGCAGCCAATGCAGCGGCTTCACTGGAAAAACGCCGGGGACCGGAAAACAGCGGTCTCCCTCTGATTTCTCCATCCTCGTAACGCCATTCGATCATGTCTCCCACCCCCACGGACGCCGCTTCACACACACTGCCGGGAAGTGTGGTTTGCCGTCTTTCACGTATGGCCGTTGCATTCATTGTGTGAAATTTGCACATCACATGCTGCTTTCAAGGACATTTCAGGACACTTTGCCCCGGACAGTTTTTCCACGCTTTTTTCCTGTCCCTGCCCTTCCCTGTCCGCGTTTGCGCGTTTTACAGGCGGAAAACGGGACAATCCAGTGTCCATCCATGCGTCCGGTGGCATCGGACGTCGTTCTCGTGTGTTCAAAAGCCCCCCCGCACCAGCAGACCGCGCGTCCCATGTCCCAGAGCGCCACAAAGCGGGACTTTCGCCGCACGAGTGTTCGCTTCTGATTGGAATAAGCCGGTCGCTGCCGCATCGTATGAGCGTGCGACGTCCGGACTTTGAAGAACTGGTGGAGCGGTTTCATGAGCCGCTCTACCGGTTTGCCCGCAGCCTGACAAAGTCGCAGGACGGCGCGGCGGATCTCACGCAACAGACCTTTTACCTGTGGGCGGCCAAGGGGCATCAGTTGCGCGACGCCAGCAAGGTCAAGAGCTGGCTGTTCACCACCCTGCACCGTGAGTTCCTGACTTCGCGCCGGCGCGCCGCGCGTTTCCCGCATGAATCCATCGAGGACACGGAACGCCAGCTCCCGGCCGTCCAGCCCAGCCTGGTCAACCAGCTTGATTCCGGGACGGTGATGGATGCGCTTGCCTCGGTGGAAGAAACCTACCGCGCACCGCTCACCCTGTTTTACATGGAGCAGCTTTCGTATCAGGAAATCGCCGACGTCCTCGGCATCCCCATCGGAACCGTGATGTCGCGCCTTTCACGGGGGAAGGAGCAATTGCGCCGGTTGTTGTCCCTCAAGGCCGATGCGGCCACCCTCGCGGGCCGCAAGATCGTGCCCATGAACCCCGTTGCCACCAACCGCAACCAGTCCCATGGATAAGACCGAAGCCCAGTTCATCCTCCAGGCATGGCGGCCGGGCGGCCATGACGCCAGTGATCCCGCCTTTGCAGCCGCGCTGGCACAGGTGGCCAGTGATCCTGAACTGGCAGCGTGGTTCGAGGAACAGCGCGCACTGGATGCCGTCATTGCCGCCAAACTCCAATCCTTCCCGGTGCCCGCCCGCCTGAAACCGGACATCCTCGCAGGACGCAAAATCGTTCGTCCATCCGCCTTTCAATCCCGGCGCAACCTTCTGGCCATGGCGGCAGCCATCGCCGCGCTGCTTTCTTTGGCCGTGTGGTGGAGCCCTTCGCAACGTGCGGACAGGCACGTCGCGGCGGCTTTCCAGGCGGACATGGGCCGTTTCCTGAATGGCATCGGCCATCTGGATTTCCACACGGAGGATGTTTCCAAGGCGCGTCACTGGCTGGCCAACAATGCAGGTCATGATGCCTTGCGCCTCCCCCCGCGGCTCGAGGGCCAGCCCTGCGTGGGCTGCCGCGTGCTGGACTGGGAGGGGTCGAAGGTGTCCCTGGTTTGCTATTACCTGAAAGCGACCGGTGATGGCGGCTCAGACGGCAGGACGCAGATCGAGGAGCTTCACCTCCTGGTGATCGACCGTGATCGATTGAAGGACATGCCCGCGGCGGCGGCACCACGGTTCAGCACCCAGGGGCGGTGGGAGACCGCATTGTGGTCGGACGGCCGCCATGCCTACCTTCTGGCCGGACTGGCACAGGGCGGATATTTGAAGAAATATTTCGACGATCCCCCGGCGGACAGGCAGGGCGGGCCTTGACTTCCTCACGGCCTGACGGCATTTGGTGGGCAGGGTGTTTCCGGTTCCAACCAGCGCATACGTGGAGTTTCTCACGCAGACGCGCGCGCAGCATTGCCTGCGTGACGACGTGGCGCGTGACACACCCCCCGAGCGGCTTCTCCAGGCAATCTGGTTCCACCAGCGGCTGCGACGCGACCAGCTGCGCACCACGGATGGACGGCGTGTGACCGTGTTGCATCCGGGCTTCTGGAACCGCGAGAGCGGCCCGGATTTCCGTGATGCCATCATCCAATTCGGGACAGAGCGGCCCCTCACAGGCGATGTGGAGGTGGACATCGCCTCAACCGGCTGGCGGAGCCACGGTCACGCCGCCAACCCCGCGTTTGCCAACGTGATACTGCACGTGGTGTGGACAGCGACCGACAAGCCCACACCGCCTTCGCTGCCGCTGAAGGAAGCCCTCGATGACGCCCTGGAATCCCTTGCGGCCCGCCTTGGCGGCGAAAGCGGAACAAACCTTCCGCCAGCACTCGCCGGGAAATGCCGGGCGCCCTTGAGCCGCCTCGGCGACGCCCCGTTGAATGCACTGCTTGAGGAGGCCGCACTGTGGCGCATGGACATCCGGTCCTGTCGTCTGGCCGCGCGCGCACGCCAATCCGGCTGGGAACAGGCCTTATGGGAAGGGATGTTCCGCGTGCTGGGCTACAAGCACAACGCCTGGCCCATGCAACGGCTCGGTGAATTGACCGGCGAGCTCCGCAAGGAGCCGCACTCCGCGCAGGAATGGCAGGCGTTGCTGTTCGGCCTGGCCGGATTTCTGGAACTCAAGGACCGGAAACAATCCAAACCAATGCCTGAGACAGGGACATTTCGCGCACTGTGGGACATCTGGTGGCGCGAACGGGATCGTTGGGAGGCCGGCATGCTGCCCGCCAAAGCATGGCGGCTTGGGGGCATCCGTCCGGCCAATCATCCGCAGCGGCGGCTGGCCCTGGCGGCGCACTGGCTGGCCGGGCAGGAACTTCCAGAGAAGCTGACGCGATGGTTCGCGGACCGCGATCCGGACACCATGTCTCCAGCAGACCTGCTGGAGACACTGGCTCCGCGGACAGAGGATGCCTTCTGGTCCCGCCACTGGACGCTGCAAGGGGCGGCGACGCAGAAGCCGCAACCATTGCTTGGCACCGGGCGGGGCACGGACCTCGCAGTGAACGTCATCCTGCCCTGGTTGCGGGCGCGGGCTGCCAGCGGCAACAATGACGCGCTGGTCCGCCGCGCGGAATGCCTGCTGCTGTCGTGGCCTGCTGCGGAGGACAATGCGGTCCTCAAGCTGGCGCGGCAACGGCTGCTCGGTGGACGTCGGCTGCCCAAGCCCGCCACGGCGGCGCAGCAGCAGGGACTGATGCAAATCGTGCGCGATTTCTGTGAACATTCAAACGCCGTGTGTGATCATTGCCGCTTTCCCGAACTGGTGGTGCGTCACCAGACGGAATTGGGCTGATACGATCACCCTGCTCGAACTTTTTTGCTCGCCGGGCAAGTCAAACCGGCATAGATGGCAAACATGACGTCTTCCCATTTGCAGTGTTTTCATTCGCTGGTTGCAGTCGGAGTGCTGATGCTATGCCTGTCAGGCTGCGGACCAAGACACGAGGGCCGCACGCCCGACGAATGGCTCGTCGATCTGGGGGCGTTCGACAAGGGCAGGCGGGACCATGCTGCGGCGGCCATCCAGGCCATGGGAACCAACGGCATTCCAGTGTATCTGAAGGCCATTGATCCTCAGAGCACATCGGACGCAACCAGGCGGAGGCTTGCGGTCAAGGCCTTCGAGCTGCTGGGGGCGGCAGGTTCTCCTGCCATCAAGGACCTTGAGCGGTTGTTGTCCGGCGCAGTTTCAGCTCGTGATGCCGCCGCAGCGCTGGCGGGCATAGGGACAGACGGCCTCCCGGTGTTGATCAGCGGACTAACATCCAGCAGTCCTGAGGTGCGAGCATCCTCCGCCGTGGGATTGGCCATGATGGGGGACAAGGCAAAACCTGCTGTGCATGCCCTGATCGCCACCTCAAGGGACAAGGATGAAAATGTCCGCTCCGCTTCACTTGCGGCGCTGAAAGTGGTGCCCGGAGATGCCCGGTCCGTGGTCCCGGCGATGATGGAAAGCATGTCCGACTCCTCCCAGGGGATACAAATCGCCGCCATACTCGTCCTGGCCAATTACGGACAAGAGGCGCGCCCGGCAGTGCCGCTGCTGCTCAAGGCATCCAGGTCGAAATCCGAGTATCTCAGGGATGCGGCGCTCGGCGCACTGGAAATCATAGACCCGGAGGCATTGAAATCCATCAAGG
>CAYQCZ010000096.1:0-10698 GCA_964415955.1 uncultured Verrucomicrobiota bacterium
GGACATCCGCACGGCCCGCGCGGAAAAGAAGGAGTTGAGCGAAGAACAGAAGAAGGCGCTTGCCGGCAAGACCAGGAAGTTTGACCACGTGACCGAGGTGGGCAGATGGCATGATCTCCTGGTTACTGTGAAGGGGGACGAATTGAGCCTGTCCTTGAATGGAAAGCTCGTGGGCAGCTTCAGTTCCCCTGGCATCGCGCATCCGACCAAGCGCATGCTCCGCCTCGCGATTCCACGCAACGTGGTTGTGGATGACGTCAAAATCTACCGGGCCAGGTAAGCCGAAGTGCTGCCATGCCATGGCGATCTGGCTTCACGGCATGGCGGGCTTTCTGAAGTGGCCGGGGTTACACCCGCTGCTGCTCGACGCTGCGGACCGCGTCGATGAATTCACGGATCCTTTTCGCGTCCTTTTGTCCCGGAGCCGATTCCACGCCGCTTGAGACGTCCACGCCGTATGGCCAGACCTCGTGGATGGCTTCAGCCACATTGTCCGGACGCAGTCCGCCGGCCAGGAGCAGGGGGCAGCCGGCGTCACGCGCCTCGCGTGCCACGCTCCAGTCAAAGCTGTGCCCCGTGCCGCCCTGCCATCCGGTCACGAAACTGTCGAGCAACCAGCCGTCAGTGTCGTAGCCGCGCAGTTGCTGCAGCGAGGAGGCGTCCTTGATGCGGAAGGCCTTGATGACTTTGCGGAGCGGCCGGAAGCGGGCGCACATGGAAGGTGGTTCCTCGCCATGGAGCTGGATGGTGTCCAGTCCACAGACGTCCGCGGCGTTTTCAACCTCGGTTTCCGGGGCGTTCACAAACACCCCCACCTTGGAGACGAACGGGGGAAGCCTGCTGGTGATGGCTGCGGCCTGCTCCACGGTGATGTGGCGCCTGCTGGGCTCCCAGAACATGAAGCCGAGCGCGTCGGCACCCGCCTCAATGGCCGCCAGAGCGTCAGGCAGATTGGTGATGCCGCAGATTTTGACCCGTATTCTCATGGCTGCTGCAAGCGTGTCAGAATCGCACCTGTGCGCCAACATCGAAAACCAGCTCCCTCACGCAGCCCGGGCTTGTTCAGCGGGCGGATGAGGGCTAGCTTGCGTCCCGTCAAACAGTCCAGATGCCCATGAAGAACATGTTTCGAACCACACTTGCTGCGGTGGCCGCCGGCTGCCTGATGGCACATGCACAGCAGGATTTCTCCAAGGTGGAGATCAAGATCACGCACGTCGCCGGCAACATCCACATGCTGGAAGGTTCCGGCGGCAACATCGGCGTCTCCGTGGGTGACGACGGGGTGTTGATCGTGGACAGCCAGTTTGCGCCGCTGTCACCACGGATCGAGGCGGCAATCGAAAAGCTGGGCAAAGGAAAGCCGCGGTTCCTCCTCAACACTCACTGGCACGGCGACCATACCGGTGGCAACGCCAACTTCGGCAAGTATGCCGACATCATCGCCCACTCGAATGTGCGCAAGCGTCTGGCCGCCGCGCCAAACGCCAGCAAGGCCGGTTTGCCCCGGATCACGTTTGACCACACCCTGTCCGTCCATTTCAACGGCGAGGAAATCCGCATGATCCACCTCCAGCCCGGACACACCGACGGCGACACCGTGATACTCTTCACCGGATCGAAAGTCGCCCACACGGGAGATTCCTACATCAACAGCCGCTTTCCATTTTTCGATCTCGCAAGCGGCGGCAGCGCGGAAGGATACCAGGCCAACATCGCCTTTCTGCTCAAGGAACTTGGTCCGGACATGAAGATTATTCCGGGGCATGGGGCGCTGGCGTCCATCGCCAACGTGCGTGAAACCCAGGCGATGTTGTCCGAGATTCTTGGCGGGGTGAAGCGTGACATCGCAGCGGGGAAAACGCTTGAACAGATCAAGGCTGCCGGTGTGCCCGGGAAATACACGGAGTGGGGTGCCGGATTCATCAACAACAGCCGCTTCCTGGAAATCAGCTACAACAGCCTGTCCTCGAAGTAAACACCGACTTGTCCGGAAAGGGAAGAACCGCTAAAACATTCGACGGCTGTGGCGGAAAACCAGCCTCTCGCGTTCATGCGCGGGAACTCAAAAACCGCGATGATACACACATCCACACTGACCAGTTTTGCCGCGCATCTGCGAGGCATCATCCAGTCCTCCCCATGGCGTCGGGACGGCGGGGCTCTTCCCTCCTTCAACCAGCTCGCACTGGAGCTGTTCAGTCTTCAGTTTGAAGCCAACACCCCCTACCGGCGGGTTTGTGAGTCGTTGGGACGGACCCCGCTTGACGTGGATGATTGGACCCGCATTCCCGCCATGCCGACAGAGGCGTTCAAGGAGCTTGATCTCACCAGTCTCCACGTTTCGGAGCGGACGGCTGTGTTTCATTCCAGCGGCACGACCAGCCAGCGACAAAGCCGGCACTGGCATGGGAACGAATCCCTTGCGCTTTACGAGAGGTCGTTGTGGCAATGGTTTCAGCCGCATCTGGTGCCGGAGACAACATGCGGTGGCCGCCTGAAGTTGATCTCAATGACGCCTGCGCCCTTTGCGGCACCACATTCGTCGCTCGTCCACATGCTGGGAGTGGCGGGCAGGCAGCTGGGGCAGGGTGATGAGGCATTTTGCGGGCGGGCAACGCCGGACGGCTGGCAACTGGACGTTGTCAAACTGGAAAGGGCACTTGCTGCGGGCGTGGATCCGGACATGCCGGTCCTTCTTGTGGGCACGGCCTTTCAATTTGTTGAGTGGACTGATCAATGCCTTTCAGAAGGGGCGTCTTTTGCCCTCCCGCGCGGCTCGCGCGTCCTGGAAACGGGCGGATACAAGGGCCGGACTCGTGAACTGTCCAGGCATGAGTTGCACGGCCGCATCACCGAATGCCTGGGTGTGGGTGCCGGTTCGATCATCTGTGAATACGGCATGAGCGAGCTGTGTTCCCAGGCGTATGATGGTGCTTTTGAGATGCATGGACATTCAGCAATGAGAACCCGTTGCTTCCAGTTTCCGCCCTGGGCGCGGAGCTTGGTGATCTCGCCTGAGACGGGTGGGGAGGTGGAGGATGGTGAAACGGGGCTGCTCAGGGTTCTGGACCTGGCGAACGTCTGGTCGGTCGCCGCTGTGCAGACCGGCGACCTCGCCAAGCGCCATGGTGATGGTTTTGAATTGCTAGGGCGTGCGGCCAATGTCGCCCCCCGGGGTTGTTCACTGATGACCATCGACGGCTGAAACACAGCAAACATGGATGCGCTTCCCAACTATTTTCTGGCGGATTTGCCGGCTGATGCGCCCTTGACAGCGGGGCTCATTACGGAGGCATGTCAGACGTTGAAACGCAATCGTGCGCAATATCTGGAACGGCGTTCCACGGCCGGCATGGTGCGTTTGATTGCGGATGTCGCACGGGGCTGGCTGGAACCTGATTCACCGTTTCGCCGGCTGGCGCTGGAGCAGGGGCCGGCCCGGCTCGCCCTCAGCAGGGCAACCCTCGCCCGTGGACTGGATGACTTCTTTGCCGGGGTCACTGTTGAGTCGATGGAGCAGCTGCTTGTGCAGGATTTGGGCCATGCGAAGCGCCTGGACCATCCCGTGGCGAGCAAGGAGGAGCGCGCGGGCGCACGGCTGAGCATGGCTGTCGGCCCCGAGCTTCAGGCGCACATTACTGCCGGAAACATCCCCGTGTCCGCCCTGGCTGCGATGATTTTCGGGCTGCTGATGCGTTCTTCACAATTCGTCAAGTGTGCGACCGGTGCCGCATTGATACCCCGGCTGTTTGCACATTCCATCTATCAGGCGGATGCCAAGGTGGGCGCGTGCATGGAGGTGGCCACATGGAAGGGGGGAGATGAACGCCTTGAGCAGGCGTTGTTTGCCGAGGCGGATTGCGTTACTGCAACGGGCAGCGATGAGACGCTTGCAGACATACGCCGGAGGCTTTCGCCCCGGACGCGTTTCGTGGGATTCGGGCACAAGCTCAGTTTTGGATATGTCAGCCGGGAGATGTTGGGGAAGGAAACCATCGGGGATGTGGTTGTCCGGGCAGGTGCGGACGTGACAGCGTGGAACCAGTTGGGCTGTCTTTCACCGCATGTGATCTATGTGGAGAATGATGGCCAGGTGGGCGGAGAACGCTTCGCCGAACTGCTGGCCGGGGAACTGCAACGACTGGAGGCGAGGGAGCCTCGCGGCCCCTTGGATGCAGGCACCGCGGCCACCATCGCCAGCATGAGGGCCATGTATGCGGTGCGCGCCGCACACCTACCTGACACACGCCATTGGTGCAGCGAGGGATCGACCGCATGGACGGTGGTGTTCGAGAAGGATGCCCGTTTTCAGGTCAGCTGTCTCAACCGGTTCATCTATGTGAAGGAGGTTGCCAATCTCGATGATTTGATTCAGGGAGTGGACATGCATCATGGGCAGGTGAGCACCGTGGGGGTGGGCGTTCCCGAGGCGGACCTGCCTGCGGTCGTCACCCGGCTGGCCCGATGGGGCGTGTCCCGTGTGTGTCCGTTGGGACAGATGCAGAAGCCGCCCCTGGAATGGAGACACGATGGCCGGCCACCCCTGGCCGAACTGGTGCGATGGGTGGATGTGGAACAGGCGGGATGAACGGAATTGCCCGCACCGGATTTTACGAATCATATGACCATGGAACTCAGAAAGACCTTTCAGTTCGAAGCCGCGCATTTGCTGCCGCACCTGCCGGAGACACACAAGTGCCGGCGCTTGCATGGTCACAGCTTCAAGGCGGAAATCGTGGTGGAAGGCCCATGTGATCCGCAACTTGGCTGGGTCATGGATTACGCGGACATCAAGGCGGCCTTCAAGCCGCTCTGGGAGCAACTGGATCATCGCCACCTCAATGAGGTTCCAGGGTTGGAGAATCCGACCAGCGAGGTGATTGCCGTGTGGATATGGGATCGCCTGAAGCCGGCCCTTCCGATGCTCAAGGAAGTGGTGGTGGCGGAAACCTGCACTGCAAAGGCTGTGTATCGGGGGGAACCATGATCTGGACGATGTCGCATCTGCGCCAGTTTCGGGAACCGATGGCATAACCCATGCAATCCGCCTCCAGACGTTTGTTGTCAGCGCTGGCCCGGCGAATACTTTGGTGCGCCCTGGGCGGAAGGGTGTTGTCCGGTCCGTTCAGGGGGATGAGATACTCATGCCGGTCCGTGGGCAGCGCTTTCTGCCCAAAAATCATCGGAACCTATGAAATGGAACTCAGTGAAGTCATGTCATGGATTTCGGGCCGGACATTTGACCGCGTCATCGACATCTGCGCTGCGGAGGGCTATTACGCAGTAGGATTGGCCCGAATGCTGGGATGCAATGTCCATGCTTTTGAGACCGAGCAGGACGGACAGCATCTCGTTGCACAAATGGCCAGATCGAACCACGTTCACAGGCGGGTGAGTGTTCATGGCATCTGCGATCCATGTTCCCTCTCGGCCCTGCTGGCATCCACCGCTGCGATGCCAACACTCATGGTCTGTGACATCGAGGGATTTGAGGGCAGGCTCTTGGATCCAGTGATTGTTCCAGGTCTGTCGGACTGCTTCATCCTTGTGGAAGTGCATGAGCAGTTTGTGCCCGGCGTGCAGGCGCTGCTGCAAAACCGGTTTGCCATGTCCCATGAGATGCAATTCATCGATGCCCGCCTCCGCCAGACGGAAGATTTTCCGGCAGGCTGGGTCTCAGCCGTGCTTCCGGACGCCATCAAGCTGCGGTTGATGTGGGAACACCGGGCTTTTCCCATGGGCTGGTTTTGGATGAGGCCCCGCAAGGAGACAGGTCATGCCGGAGCCGCTTTTCAAGCCAACGCAGGCACGCCACCATGAAAGACAAGGTTGTTTTCATCACCGGGACGGACACTGACGTGGGCAAGACGGTGTTCACAGCCTCGCTTGGGGCGCATCTTCACCGGCGGGGTGTGAGTGTTGCCGCGCTCAAACCGGTTGCATCGGGGGGGCGGGAGGATGCCATGGCGCTTCATAAGACCGTGCCCAACGGACTTGCTCTGGATGACATCAATCCCTGGCATTTCGCCGCGCCCGTGGCGCCGCCGATTGCGGCACGGCAGGAGGGTTGTCATGTCAAGCTGGGCGATGTGGTCGATCACATTCTTCAGGTCAGCTCCCGGTTTGAAACCACCTTGGTGGAGGCGGCGGGAGGATTGCTCAGTCCCATGGGCGCGGGCTTTGATTGTCGTGATTTGATGGTTCGCCTGGAAGCGGCACCCTGGATTGTCTGCCCGGACCGGCTCGGAGCCGTCAACCAGGCCCGGCTGGCATGGGAGGCGGTTCCCAAACGGCTGCGGAGCAGGGCCGTTGTGGTGTTGATGGAGGAGGCGTCGGGGGCATGCCCTGAACTTGGAAACATCGAACTGATCGGGGAATTCATTCCTCAGGCGATGGTGATTTCCTTCCCATGGCTTGGCCGGAACTGGCAAAGGCCGTCAAAAGCACGTCACTTGCTGGTTGAGAAATCCCTGGGAGGACTGCTCGCGGGCACTCTGTAAAGCAAGCAACCCGGACAGGCTGTCTCCCGTCCGGGTCGCTGAAATTGTGCGGTGGTAACGCACCCCTTATCTGGCCGCCAGTGCGGCTTCGACGGCCTTGGTGATGGCCTCGCCATCCGGTTCATCCCCTGAACCGAAGCGTTTCAGGATTTTGCCGTCTCTGCCGATCAGGAACTTCCCAAAGTTCCACTTGATGTTGCCCGGGAAGGGGGAATTGCTGCCTGCCAGTGCCTCGAACAGCGGATGACGGTTGGAACCGTTGACATCCACCTTGTCAAACATGGGAAACGTCACGTTGTATCGGCTGGAGCAGAATTCCTTGATCTCGGCATTGGAGCCGGGCTCCTGACGGCCGAACTGATTGCACGGGAAGCCGGCCACCACCAGCCCCTTGTCCTTGTATTTCTCGTGGAGGGATTGGAGCCCGGAATACTGCGGTGTGTAGCCGCATTTGGAGGCGACATTCACCACCAGGATCACCTTGCCCTCGTAGGGCTTGAGCGATGTGGCTTTTCCGTCGATGTCCTTCAAGGGGATGTCGTAGATGGAGGCGGCAGTCATGGTGGAGGCGGCAGTCATGATGGCTATGAAGAGTGTTTGGATTCTCATGAGGCGCACTATGGTCATGGCCGGGTTGCGTGTCAAATGGCAGACCCGCCGGGCAACATTCAACTTTGCTGGCGGGGTGCGCCATGATTGATTGCCTGCGTGACCGGACTTGGCACCATCATCAATGCCGCCGCCATTCTCGCAGGCGGTGCCATCGGCATGGCGACGCGGGACGGTTTCGCGTCGCGGCATCAACATTCCATCAAGATGCTGCTGGCCGGTCTGACGGTCTATGCGGGCGGCGGCATGATATGGAACGGGGTGACGGGTCCGGTGACACATGCGCTGGGGCAGATTGGGATCGCGTTTCTAGCTCTGATGCTTGGCAACATCGTGGGCAAAGTATGCGGCATTCAAAGGAGATTGAGCCGCCTCGGCCAGTGGGCACAGGAACGGTTTTCCAGCGGCAACAGGCAACGCAACTGGGGCGAGGGTTTTGTGACCACCACCCTGTTGTTTTGTGTCGGCCCGATGGCTTTGCTTGGAGCCATCGAGGACGGTCTGCATGGGAATTACCGGATTCTAGCGATCAAGGGCGCAATGGATGGACTGGCGACGATGGGATTCGTGGCGGTGTTCGGACGCGGTGTGCTGCTGTCGGTCGTTCCAGTGGTGGCTTATCAGGGCACTGTCACATTGCTGGCGAACATGCTGGGAACTGAAATCCGCGAACCGCTGGCACAGTCGATCGGTGTGACGGGCGGCCTGATTGTGCTGATGATACCGGTGGTGATTCTGGAGGTGCGCAAGGCGCCGCTGGCGGATTATCTGCCCGCGTTGGTGGCGGCACCCCTGCTCACCGCCTGGTGGATGTAAGCCGCCGCACGGACTGCCGAAGCCGTTGCTCCTACGACTGGTCACGGTCGATCCACTTGTGCTGTGGCGCGGGGTGCGCGTGCTCCAGCATCAACAACAAGTCATCCACATCCTCCGCAACGGAGATCAACCGCCGGTGGGCGTGACGCAGAAAGCCTGCCTGCACGGCGACATCGAGCTGTTGAAGAAAGGCGTCGTAATAGCCATGGGTGTTCAGCAAACCGCAGGGTTTGGCATGCAGACCGAGTTGCGCCCAGGTGAGGGTTTCGCAGAATTCATCCAGTGTCCCGAAGCCGCCGGGAAGTGCGACAAAGGCATCGGCCAGGTCTGCCATCCGCGCCTTGCGCTCGTGCATGGAATCAACGATGCGCAAATCCGTGATGCCACGATGTCCGAGTTCCTTGTCCATCAGGGCCCGTGGGATGATGCCAATGACTTCGCCTCCCGCGTGCAGTGCGGCATCTGCAACCACGCCCATGAGGCCGATGTTGCCACCACCATAGACAAGCACACGGCCCCGTGACGCGATGCGGGCGCCAAGAGCGGCTGCCTGCTCGGCGTAAATGGAACTGGCACCCCGGCTGGAGCCGCAGAACACGCAGATGCGATGGACGCCGCCCTTTGTCATGGAGGTTGTCAACAACTCACAGGCCGCGATGGATCATTTCCAGCGCGATGAGCGAATAGGCGGTCGCCAGAACGGGGTCCTTTTCCATCCAGCGGTTGTTGTCGTTGGCCCATGAGCCATCGGCGGACTGCAATGCGAGCAATCGTTCCGCGAGCTGCTTGCGCCAGTCGATGGTGCCGCCATTTTTGAGGGCCAGTGCATCCATGTTCGCGGCCGTCAATGCCTTGGCCATGGTATGGTAATAGTAGAATTTGCCCTGCTGGCCCATGCCGGGGTTTTCATCCAGCGTGAAGTTGGCTCCCAGCCATTCGCGCACGGCTTTCACACGCGGGTCATCGGCCTTCAATTCGGCATAGACATAGCTCAACAGCCCGGCGTAGCTGATGCTGCCATACGAGCGCAGAGCCACGCGGCCATCGGGCAATTTCACTTCCGGGGCCTTGGATTCGGCGGGGGAATAGATGAAGCCGCCCCGGTCTTCGGGGGCGCCGGTGGCCCAGGGTTGTTTGTTGTAGCCCGGCAGATTCTGGCAGTTTTGAATGAAGTGCAGCACGGCATCCCAGTTCAAGTCCTTCGCACCTGGAAGCGGGCTGTCCGCCACCAGATGTTTGCTGTGATACAAGGCCTCCAGAGCAAGCAGGGTGTTGGACATGTCCGAGTGCGGTCCGTGGCTGCCATAACCGATGCCGCCATCGAAGGGGTCGTCCAGTTTTCCCTTCTCTCCAAAATCACTTTGCAACCCGACGAGGAATGTCCGTGCCTTGCGCAGTGTGGAGTCATGGGCCGGATCGTTGGCCGCAAGAAGCGCCATCAGCGACACGGCCGTGTTGTAGTTTGGATAGTTGGTCACATAAATGCCGCCATCCGGCTTCACCTGGGCGAGGATGAAGCTGTAGCCGCGCTTCAAGGATGAGGCGTGCCGTGCGGCAGCCCTTTTGGAGGGATCTCCCTGCAGGCTTGTGAGGGCCATGGCGGTGATGGCCGGAGTGTCGGACCGGGACCAGGCACCGGAGGGTTCCTGATGCGCTGCCAGCCAGTCGGCACCGCGATCGATGGCGGACTGTATTTCCAGCTTGAGCGAAAGCGAACCGGCATCCAGACGAAGGGCAGGGTAGGATTTGTCCGCCGCAGAGACGGTCATGGCCATGAGGCACAAGGCGCCGATGGGGAGGATGAGTGTCGATGTTGCGGGGGTCATGGTTTGGTCGCCTCTTTTGGCGGGGTGGAGAGTTCGATGGTGACGGTGATCATTGTTCCGGGCGGGGGTATTTTGTCCTTGTTGGCCAGCCAGATTTCATCGTTGTCGCGGCCCGAGCGCGGGTTGTTGATCAGCGCGTCGTGGTCCGTGACGATGGCGATGATGGATTTTTCACGCTGGGCGAGGAATGTGCCCTCGAAAATCCAAGAGCCATTGTAGGTCCATGGTCCTTCGCTCATGGATTGGGAGGATTCCTTGTGCGTGATGAACGTCTCCGCACGGGCGCGCCGGGCCCTGCCTCCGGATTTCCAGGCGGTCCAGAGTGCGACAGGTTCGCCCTTGATGTGCGTTTCCACCGCTCGTTCCTCGGCCTTCAAGGGAGGGGCGCCTCTGGCACCCAGAAACAGCATGGCAATGTGAATGTGATAAGGCTCGGCGGTGGTGACCAGAACGCTTTCATGGATTTTGCCAGACTCACCCACCAGCATGTATTCCATCAGGCCTTCCTGCATGTTGACCGTGGCGGGGAAGGAGACGGTGCGCTGTTTTTTGTCCAGCTTCACCTGGCCGATTTCGAAGATGTGCTCTGAAATCTGTTTCAGCGGGGCATTGGTGGGGGATGAAACGACGTCGTGTTCGCGCGGTGGCGACGGGACGGGAGGTTCCGCAAGGGCGACGGCAGCGATGCACAGCAATGCAAGGATGTAATGGCGGACGGACACGCAGCAGAAGGTAGATCACGGGGCCGGAAGCAGCCAGTGCGAATCAACGGTCATGCGCCGCGCCTTTGAGCCGCCTTTCCTTGCGCAGGAGTTCCACAAACTGGTCCGGCCTCTCGGGGCTGATGAGCACCTTTCTGTCAGGGAATTCAAGCAGCACCAGATGGTCCCAGTTGGTGAGCCATGCGCGGAAGTTGCCCAGCGCCTTGTTGCGCCACCAGCCGG
>CAYQCZ010000097.1:0-4363 GCA_964415955.1 uncultured Verrucomicrobiota bacterium
GAAGTACTTGATGACTGCGAGAGCCGTGTAGGTTTTTCCCAGGCCGACGCTGTCGGCGAGGATGCAGCCATTGTAATCGAGAATCTTGTTGATGGCGGCCTTCGCGCCATCCTTCTGGAAGGTGAACAGCGTGCGCCAGATGTGGGTGTCGGGCAGCGCGATGCGGCGGAGGTTTTCATCAATATCGCGCGTGCCGTCCAAGTAATCGCGGAAAAGATGGAACAGCGTGAGGTAATAGATGAACTGTGGGGACTGGTTGGCGTAGAGCTTGCGCAGATAGAGAAGGACATCCTCCTTCACGTCCTTGACCAGCTTGTCGTCGTTCCAAACATCTGAGAACCATTGCTTGAGTTCCCGCCGGTCGCGGTTGCCGTCAACGATGAGATTGAGTTCGATGTTGTTGCCCGCGTCGCCGAGGCCGAGGCCGCTGACCGTGAAATTGGAACTGCCGAGAATGGCATCTTCCACGCCGCCGTTGGCGATGTGATACATCTTGCCATGAAGCAGATTGGATTGCCGGATGGTTTTGATGTCCACCTTCTGCTGAATCCAGTCGGCACATTCCTTGGCGACGCGCTTCTGCTGGAGCTTGTTGGCGAGGGACAGGCCGTTCTCGTCGAGTGCGAAAGACTTCTTCGCGGTCTTGCTCGGATCGAGGCGGTTGATGAAGGACGGTTCGCCAAAGAGGAAGTCGAGATGTTCGATGGCGTCGAGGTGCTCCTTCAGGGCGTCGTAGGCGTAAATGGTGAAATAGGCGGAGACGATGGAGAGATTCGAGCCGCTATGCGTTTTCGCCCGCAGGAAATCGGCGACCGTTCCGCGCCGGTGGTTGTCGCGAATTCCGGAATTGGGCGATGAGATCTCCATTTGGCGTCAAATACGGCTGTTGTTCCTGTGCAAAACCTGACTCATGACCTTTCAAATTGCAGCCAAAAACTATCGTTCAACCCGTGACGTCGTCGGGCCAGATGGCCTCGCTGGATTTCCCCGTCAGATAATCTTTTGCGCTCGCCGGGACTGCATGCAATAGTCCCGGCCTTTGTTGCCGGAATTCTGCGCATGAAACGCAAACCTTCTGTCGGTGTGATCTTTCTGACGGTCTTTCTGGACCTCATCGGGTTCGGGATCGTGCTCCCTCTGCTGCCTGTCTTCAGTGACGAAATGGGCGCCAGTGGCTTGATGATCGGAGCCATCATGGCCTCGTTTTCCGCCATGCAATTCATGTTCGCACCGTGGTGGGGGCGGTTGTCGGACCGGATTGGCCGCCGGCCCGTGCTGCTGGTGAGCCTGGCGTTCTCGGTGGTGTCCTACGCGATTTTTGCGGTGGGGTCCGGCATGACCGGCACGGCGGGTCTCTGGGTGCTGCTGGCTTCACGCGTGGCCGCGGGCATCTGCGGTGCGAACATCTCGGTGGCGCAGGCCTACATCGCGGACATCACCCCGGCGGAAAACCGGTCCAAGCGCATGGGTTTGATCGGCAGGGCCTTCGGACTGGGATTCATTTTCGGGCCGGTCATCGGCGGTTTGAGCCTGAAATGGTTTGGAATGACCGGTCCGGGCTGGGTGGCTGCGGGCATGTGCGCGCTGAATTTCCTGCTGGCCTTTGCGATTGTTCCGGAGAGCTGGACGCCGGGCGGGGTGCCTGCGCCGCAACGTCCGCATCTGGAGCAGTGGCGTCACACGCTGTCACAGCCCAGGGTCGGGCTCCTGGTGTGGCTCTTCTTCCTGGCCACCTTTGCCTTCACATGTTTCGAGACCACGCTGGGTCTGCTTGTGGCGGATACGTTCGCCATGGATGTCAAACGGGATGCCCACAAGATCAGCTATCTGTTCACCTATTGCGGTTTGATTGGCGCGCTGGTGCAGGGCGGGTTGGTGGGCCGGATGGTGAAGAGATTTGGCGAGCCCGGCCTGATCACCATCAGCATGGTGTTGACGGCGGCAGGTCTTGCCCCCATGCCGTTTGTGGGGTCGTGGGGCATGCTGCTGGTGGCCCTGGCGGTGTTGTCCGTCGGTTCCCAGATGGCGCGTCCGCCGATCTTTGGCATGATCTCGAATCTGACCCCGGCGAACGAGCAGGGTGCCACCCTGGGTGTGGCCCAGAGCATCGGCAGCCTGGCGCGGATCGCGGGGCCGGTGTTTGCCGCGGGCTTGTTTCATTTCGACCCGAAGATTCCCTACGTGGCCTGTGCGGTGATTGCCGGTCTGGCGGGCCTGATTGCCTGGCAAAGGTTGCATGCGACGGCACCCGAGTCCGCCTCGGCAGGCGCGGCGGAAGCGCAGCCGTGATGCCCGAACCCTCCCCGGGGATGAAGCCCATCCGCAACATCATCTTCGACTGGTCGGGAACATTGGTGGACGACCTTCCCGCCGTGTTGCGGGCCACGAACCATGTGTTTCGCCAGGCTGGAAAGCCGGAGCTTTCCCTTGATCAATTTCGCGCGGAGTTTTGCCTGCCCTTCGGGCCTTTCTACCAGAAGCACCTGCCCGGTGTGCCGCGGCACCAGCTGGAGGCGTGGTTTCACGCGCGGTTCAAGGAGGTGCAGGACGACGTGCGGCCGCTTCCACATGCGCACGAGTTCTTGTTGTGGTCCCGGGAACAGGGGCATCGGACGTTCCTGCTCAGCACCGTGCATCCGGACCACTGGGCGGTGCAATCCTCGGCCACCGGGCTGGGCGCATTCATCGAACGGGCCTATGTGGGTGTCTGGGACAAACGGGAGGTCATACATCGGATACTTGAGGAACACCGGCTCGATCCGGACGTGACCGTGTTTATCGGGGACATGCAGCATGACATTGAAACCGCGCGCCATGGCGGCATCCGTTCCGTGGCGGTCCTGACCGGATTCAACAAGCTCGATCAACTGCGCGCCGCGCAGCCGGATGTGATCGTGGAGCATCTGGGAGAACTGCGTGAGCTGCTGATACGGCAGGGTGCCGGGCTTCCGGCGGTCCAGGCCGGCTCCCATGCGCCCGGGTCCATGCCGGTGTCCACCGTGGGGGCGCTGGTGTTCAACGGGTCGGGGGACGTGCTGATGATCCGCACCCAGAAATGGTCTGACCTCTGGGGCATTCCCGGAGGCAAGATCAAGTGGGGTGAAACCTCGGAGGACGCGTTGCGACGTGAACTCAGGGAGGAGACCGGTCTCGACATCGGCGACATCCGTTTTGAGCTGGTGCAGGACTGCATTCATTCGAAGGAGTTTTATCGCGACGCCCATTTCATCCTGTTGAACTACACCTGCACGGTGCCCGGCAGGCCCGAAGTGCGGTTGAACGAGGAAGCCCAGGAATGGCGCTGGGTGCCGATGGAAACGGCGATGGGGATGGCGTTGAACCAGCCCACGCGCATCCTGCTGGAACACGTCCGGCGCACCAACGATGGCCGGACACATTGAGGCATGGACACCATCATCATCAGCGATCTTGAGGTTTTCTATCACGTGGGCGTGCCGGACGAGGAGCGGGCGGCGGCCCAGCGGCTGCTGTTGAGCATCGAGATGCGGAAGGATTTCACGCGCGCTGCGCAAAGCGACGATCTGGGGGCGACGATAGATTACTACGCGGTTTCGCGGGAGCTGCTCAAGTTTGGCGACAGCCGCAACTGGAGGCTGATCGAGACGCTGGCCTGCGACATCGCAGGGATGATCCTTTCAAAACATGGTGTGGCATCGGTGACGGTCGAAGTGCGGAAATTCATCCTGCCCGAGGCACGTCATGTGGCGGTGCGTGTCACGCGCCCGGGGTGAACTACTTCGACGCCTTGTAAACGGAAAAGGCGGACTTCACCTGACGGGCGGCATCGAACACGGAGAGGCTGTTCTGGGAAGCCATGCCAGCAACCATCCCGGAGACGTATGCCGCCGAGGTGGATGTGCCGCTCACAAAGTAGGAGCTTCCGTTGAACTGCACCACATTGGCGCCGGGGGCGATCACATCCACGAAATCTCCGTGGTTTGCGTAGGAGGCAATGTTGCCGCGTCGGTCGCCGGCGGTGACGGCGATGACCGGCTCATACGCGGCCGGGTAGAACGGGGTGGCCACCGGTTCGTTTCCAGCGGCGCCCACAAACACCACGCCGTTCTTGGAGCCGTTCTGAATCACGGTGCGGAGCAATGCGCTGTCGCCTTCGCTTCCCAGGCTGAGGTTGACGATGGTGGCGCCATTCTGAATGGCCAGAACGATGCCGTGCGCCACATCGAACGTGGTCGCATTGGCGTTCGGCCCATAAACATCCACCGGGAGAATGCGCACGGTGGTTGAAGTGCCGTTGAGGGCCGTGGACAAGCCCTGGCCCACGCCATTGGCCATGCTGGTGCCGTGGGTGGCCTTCGTCACCATCTCGTGCGCCAACGCCGTC
>CAYQCZ010000097.1:4373-10696 GCA_964415955.1 uncultured Verrucomicrobiota bacterium
ACGGACAACGCCTCGAGCATGATTGGCGAGGCGGGGGAGCCTCTGGACTGGATGGGGGTGTCGATCAGGCCGATCACAATTTTCGACCCGTCTGTGGGGGGTGCGGGGTTCAGGGTGAAGGGCACACTGGAGCTGGCGGCCAGCAGTTCCGCACCGGGCGGACGTTCGACGTAGTAGTTTGCATCGATGCCTTCCACGTCGTTGTAGCCTTCGAGAAGGCTCCTTGCGGCCGCCGCAGCATCGGCGTCCTCAAATTTCAGACGATAAGCGTCCGAGCCGTCGATGTGACCGATGACCTTGGCACCGATGCGGGCGGCGATTTCATCGATGTTCGCGCCATCTTTGAGATTCACCACGAGTTCATCCGGTATCGGCTTGGAGGTGCGACCACCGCGTTTGCGAGTGACCTGGACCTTCTGGGTGGCTTCCTGGAGCGACGTGCGGTAGATGAAGAGCCGCGCGGGGGCGTTGGTCTGGGGCAGCAGGGCAAAATTCAGCTTTCCCAGCAGCTTGCGGAGGGCTTCGCCGGCGGGTTGTTCGGAAAACCTGGCCGACACCTGGGTGCCGGTTTCCGGCTCGACAAAAATGTCCCACCCCGTGCTGTCCGCCACGTTTTCCAGCAAACGCGCCAGCGGCCATGCGGTGATGTCCGCCGAGACCCGGTTCTGACGGGCATCCCACCGCAGCACATCGGCTCCCATCAGGCACGTGGCCAGGCACAGAAAGGCCATGGCCATCGTCGCTCTTGAAGTTGTCCCCAGCCGGTGCATGTGGATGTGAAATCTTATCACCGTCCAACGCCATTGCCACCAAAAGGTTCCGTCCTCTCCGCATGGCGCGGACGCTGATTCCAGGGTGACTTCGGGGGGTGTGGATGGCAATCGCACGATTTCCTTCGGTTTTCAGGGAGTTTCAGCTTGCGACAACAGGGGGGGCTTTGTTACAACCTCGCATCCTATGGCAGCGATTGGCCGATTCCAAAAGGGCGACGATATCTTCTTCGCGAAGGTGGTGGATGGGGAACTTTACCGTTTGAAGGGGGATGTGTTCGGGTCGCCTTCATTCGCCAAGAAGCCCCTTCCACGCAAGGGCATCAAGACGTTGACGCCCGTGTCCCCCTCCAAGGTTATTGCCGTGGGGTTGAACTATGCCGACCATGCCCGTGAATCCGGCAAGCCGGTGCCGAAGGAGCCGCTGTTCTGGCTGAAGGCGCCCACATCGCTGATTCCGGATGGTGCCAAGATCGAGGTGCCGTTCCCCGATCACAGGGTGGATTTTGAAGCAGAACTGGCCATCGTGATCGGCCGCCGCGTGCGCAATGTCACACCTGCCGCCGCCGCCCGTTACATCTTCGGCTACTGTGCCGCCCAGGACGTCAGCGACCGCACCATTCAGAACGCCGAGAGCCAGTGGGCAAGGGCCAAGTCGTTCGACACGTTCACACCCATCGGGCCGTATGTGGAGACGAAGATTGATCCCCACAGCCTGACCATCCAGTTGTTCCAGAACGGCCAGCTCCGCCAGAACTCGAACACCAGCCAGTTGATCTTCAACGTCTATCAGATCGTCAGCTTCATCTCGACGAACATGACCCTTCTGCCGGGGGACATCATTCTTACCGGCACGCCCAGCGGCGTGGGGCCCATCGAGTCAGGCGACCGCCTGGAAGTTCGTATTCAAGGACTCGCCCCGCTTATGAACTCCGTGAAGTAGCCCTTCGGCGGCCTCGCGACGTTTGCGCCTGCGGCACTCCATCACGGGCGTGCTTTTTGCGCCTTCCCCGCCCGGAGCTATCCTCTTTTGTGGAATTGATTCGACTTTCCCCAAATTCAATCTGAAATCCGCATCCTATGTTGACTGAGCAGGACATCCTCGAGGCCTTGAAACAGGTCAAATATCCCGGGTATTCCCGCGACATCGTTTCGTTCGGGCTGGTGAAGCAGACGGCCTATGGCAATGGCGCGGCCGCGGTGCAAATCCAGTTGACCTCCGGTGCCCCTGAAATTGCTGCACAGATCAAGGCCGAGTGCGAACGGGTGCTGCGTGGAATGCCAGAGGTGCGGATGGTGCATGTGGTCGTCCGTGTGGCTGCCCAGCAAGGCGGGGGCATCGGCCAGACGCGAGGCGTCCCGGGCGTCGGGAAGATCATCGCCGTCGCCAGCGGCAAGGGCGGCGTGGGCAAATCCACGGTGTCGGTCAACCTCGCCTGCGCCCTGCAACAGATGGGTGCCCGTGTGGGCTTGCTGGACTGCGACATTTATGGTCCCAGCGTGCCGTTGATGATGGGCTGCAGGGAACGTCCGATGGTGAACGAAAGCGAGCAGCTCGTGCCTCCGGTGTCCCATGGCGTGCGCCTGATGAGCATCGGCTTCCTGCTCGAAGGTGACCAGCCGGTGATCTGGCGCGGACCCATGATTGTCAAAACCATCCAGCAATTCCTCATGCAGGTGGACTGGGATGCACTGGATTATCTGCTCGTCGATCTTCCTCCCGGCACGGGCGACGCGCAGCTCACGCTCTGTCAGACCGTGCCATTGAGCGGAGGCGTGGTCGTCACCACGCCGCAGGAGGCGTCATTGGGGGTGGTCCGCAAGGGCATTGCCATGTTTGAAAAGGTCCATGTGCCGATCCTTGGCATCGTTGAAAACATGAGCTATTTCACCGCGCCCAACGGTGACCGGGTGGAAATCTTCGGCCACGGCGGCGGCCAGTCGGAAGCCACCCGGCAGGGGATTCCGTTTCTGGGAGAAATCCCGATTTTCACCGAAATCCGCATCGGCGGCGATGAAGGCGTGCCCATCGTGGTGAAGTCTCCGGAGTCCGCACCGGCAAAGGCTTTCAACACCGTGGCGGCGGCTTTGCGCGAGCGGGTGGGTTGATCGGGTTATCCGCCAAGGACCTTGCGCATCAACCCGTAGGCCTTTTCCCGCATGGCGTCCGGGAAGTCGTGATCACAATCCGGATGTTCCAACATCAAGTTCCCGGCTTTGCCATGCAGCCTGTAAATTTGCGAGGCGGCGGCAACGACACGATCCACACTGTCCCACTTGAAGTTTGAATCCTTCATTGGCGCGCTGATGAAGCAGGCGCGTGGCGCCAGTGCGGCAATCAGCTCGTGGAAATCGAAGGGAATATCCTCCAAACGCCCCGCATAATCCGCCAGGCGGGGCATGTAACGAAGCTGGCACCAGCCCTTCTCGGGCTGCCACACGGCGTCCCCGCGTTCGCTGTAGTAATCAAGGAACGAATCCAGCCCGCAACTGCTGGCCACCGCCCGGATGCGGTCATCGAACACGGCGGTGAACACGGCGTTGTGCCCGCCCAGTGAATGGCCGATCGCCCCAAATGCGCCCCGCCTCACGAAGGGCCGGGATTCCAGCACATCCAGCCCGCGCATGTTGTCCCACACGGCCTTGAGCGTGCCGCTTTCCCAGCCGAGTGCGCGGATGTCCGGCTGGTAGTTCGCCAGCAACGGATAGGCCGGTGCCAGTGTGACGAAGCCGCGTTCCGCCAGCTCTGCGGCGTATTGGCGGTTCGGCTTTCCGCCCAGGCCCACAACCACCTTGTGTCCGATCGTGTTGTCGGTCGGGTGCAGGCAGAGCACCGCAGGCAGTTTCAGTTTGCGATCACGCAGCGCATGGTTGGGGACGAGCAGGTAGGCCGGTGTGCGGCAGCCAGGTTCTGATGCGTAGGTGATGAGCTGGCGGGTGTAGCCGCCGCAATCGGTTTCCTCCTCCACCCGCACGTCCAGTGGACAACGCTTTGCCTTGCCTGGCAATCCGCCCATGATCCTTTCCATGCCGAGGAGAATTTCCGAGCGACGTTTCTGCCAGTCCCGGACCGACCGCACGGTGCGAACCTTTCCGTCTGCGGCGCGGTAGAGCAGGAGATTGCTGCGATCCAGCCTCTGCAAGCCTGGTGACAAGGCGATGGTTGTGGTTGCCGCTCTTGCCGGGAGCAATGTCTCAAGCCACGACATCAACAACCCGCATTTACCGATGAAGGAGCGGCGGTTTTCTGGGAGTGCCATGGCCAAGTGGTAAACTGGCCGGCGCGTCCGGTAAAGCCGCTTGATGCCGCAGCTTCAACCCTGGCCGGTGTTCATCGGCGGACGTTGCTTGTGCCAGTCGGTGGCCTGCTCGTAGGCATGCGCGGCGCGGAGGATTGTCTCCTCCCCGAAGGGTTTGCCAAGCAGTTGCAGGCCGATGGGCAGCGCGGGGGAGGTGGTGAAACCACAGGGGATGCTGATGCCGCAGTTGCCCACGAGATTGCAGGAGATGGTGAAGATGTCCGCCAGATACATTTGCAGCGGGTCATCGGCTTTCTCCCCGATCTTGAATGCGGCCGTGGGAGTGGTGGGTGTGATGATGGCATCCACCGTTTCAAAGGCCTTCAGAAAATCCTGCCGGATGAGTGTGCGGACCTTTTGAGCGCGCAGATAATACGCGTCGTAATAACCGCTGCTGAGCACGTAGGTGCCCAGGATGATGCGGCGTTTGACCTCCGCCCCAAAACCCGCGCCCCGCGTCTTCTCATAAAGCTGGACCGGGTCCGCCCCGTCCACGCGAGCGCCGTAACGAATGCCGTCGAAGCGGGCGAGATTGGCCGACGCCTCCGCGGTGGCGATGATGTAATAGGTGGCCACTGCGTATTCGGTGTGGGGCAGGGAAATCTCCACGACCTCGGCACCCAGTGAGGTGAGTTTTTCCACGGCCTTTTCCACGGCGGACTTCACCTCCGCATCCAGTCCCCCGAGCATGTATTCCCTGGGCAAGCCCAGTTTCATGCCTTTGATGCCGCCTTCCAGTGCCTTTCCATACCCCGGGACATCCTGCGGAACACTGGTGGAATCAAGCGGGTCATGTCCTGCGATCACCTGGAGCATGGTGGCGGCATCACGCACATCCTTGGTGAAACTGCCGATCTGGTCCAGAGAGCTGGCGTAGGCCACCAGTCCGTAACGTGACACACGCCCGTAGGTGGGCTTCAACCCCACGCAACCACACAATGCCGCAGGCTGGCGGATGGAACCGCCGGTGTCCGAGCCGAGTGACGCGATGCATTCATCCGCAGCCACCGCCACGGCGCTGCCTCCGGAGGAGCCGCCACTGATCCTTGAGGTGTCCCAGGGATTGCGTGAAGGACCGAAGGCGGAGTTCTCCGTGGAACTTCCCATGGCGAACTCGTCCATGTTCGCACGCCCAAACAGAACGGCCCCCGCCTCCTTCAACCTTCGGGTGACCGTGGCGTCGTAGGGGGACACGAAGTTGCCGAGGATTTTGGAGGCGCAGGTCAGGGGCTGGCCCTTCACCGCGATGACATCCTTGAGGACGATGGGCACGCCCAGCAGCGGTTGGTGTGAGTGCGTTGTGCCGGCTGCCATGGCCTTGTCGGCGGCGTCTGCCTGCGCCAGCGCATCCGCTGCGTCATGACTGATCAGGGCACGCAGGCCGCCATCCAGCCGCTGAATCTGGTCCAGGCAGGACTGCATGGCGTCGCGGGCGGATACCTCGCGGCTGGCGAGCTTTCCTGTGAGCTGTGAAATGGTGAGTTGATTCAGCATGAACCGTGAAATCATTTGGCAGTGACTGCCATTGTGCGCGCAGAAATTGGACAACCACGGTTCAAAACGCAAAGCAAATGACCGTGCAGATGCCCCTCGTATTACGGTCGGACGGGATCGTGGCGGACAAACGCCGGGACGATGTTGTCACACTGCCTGGCGCGCTGTCCCTGGCGATGGCGTTGAACTGGTTGCTTGACCGGCTGGAGTTTGACGCCGGTGAAAGTGGCTGGAGACTTGGGCAACCGGGGGGCAAAAGACTCGAGGTGGGTTGTCCCGCGCAGCGACGCAACGCCGTTCGCAGTGCGGGCGGTGCCCGGCCGGTTGCCATGCAACGAATGGACGGTTTACAGGTGCCTGGAGGATTGTGAGGCGGAACCATTTTCGAGCCCCGGAGGGATGGATTCGGCCATGGCCACGCATTGCCCCATGGCGGCGCGGCATTCGGCATCCCCGCGCGACTCCGTGTAATACACCGTGTGCATGCAGGTCATGCATTGGCGGATCATCCGGTCACCTGTCTGGCAAAGTGAACCCCAGACCTCCGGACACTGGCCGGGGGCCTGATGGCAGTTGATGATGCGAGCCTGTTCGTTCATGTCAAAGTTCCGTGTGGTGGAGTTGTTTTGTCCCATCGGCGTGGTGCACACAGCGATGAAACCGCTGTTCCAAGTTTTCACCCGTTTGAAGGATTGCAAATTTCAACGGGGGTTTTTCCGGCTGCAAGCATGTGAGGGTGCTGCACCGGGAGTTTCCAACG
>CAYQCZ010000098.1:0-10638 GCA_964415955.1 uncultured Verrucomicrobiota bacterium
ACAACGGCCAGCCGCCGATCATGCACCATCCGGTGATGTCCGGGTTCGCCTGCATGACCTGCTCCACCTTCGCGGCGGCGTCCTGCGGCGTTTCCTTGTGATAATACGTGTCGCGAATCTTGATGCCCGGAAACTTGGCGGCGGCCTTCTTCGCACCGGCCACGCGCTTCTGGAGATTGGGCGCGTTGGGATTGCCGGCCAGAATGGCGACCACACCCTTGCCGCCCATCGCCTTGGCCAGTTCCTCCATGGTTTGTGCGCCGCACTGCTCGTCGTCCACGCCGTAGGTGACGAAACGCTTGGAGTTCGGCGCATCGGAATCGAACGTCGCCACCTGCACGCCGTTCTTCACGGCGGAATTGATGGCGTCGGTCAGTTTGTTGGCATCGGAGCAACTGACCGCAATGCCGTCCGCACCGGACAACACCAACTGCTCGATGGCTTCGGCCTGCTTCTGCGCGTCCTCATCGTTGGGTGTGCGCCAGTCAATCTTGATCTTGAGTCCGAGTTTCTGGCCGAGATCACGGGCGGCGTCATTGGCACCGACGCGCGCGGCTTGAAACACGGGGTTGCTCTGGGACTTGGCGACCAGGCCGATGGTGTAGGACTTGCGCGACTGGGCAAGGGTGGTGATGGCCATCGACGCGAAGATGGCGACAAGGATGATGAGTTTTTTCATGGTTCTTTGGCTGGGTTCAAAAAGGGGCGATGAGGGGAATCGATTGCCTTCCAAGTCGGCGGTAGAATTGAAAGTCCGAATCCAGCGTCATAATGCGGCTGTCAGCATGGAGTTCCGACATGCGAACCAAACAGGCGTCAGCAAGGTCCATGGGAACGTCACGATACCGCTCCATCAATACGGCGACGGATTCAAAATCCGATTCAAGATCGAACGTCACCTTCAACACGCCTCGCCGCATGGCCTCCCAAATCACTTCCGGACCAACACCGCGCTCCCCAAGCAGATAAATCGCCTCGGTGAGAACGGGCTCGCAGGTCATCAGAGGTGGTCGGGCGGCTTCGAATTGGGCGACAGCCCAGCGGTGGTGGCTTTCACCGGCAACGCAGTAGGCCACAAGCGGGCCGGTATCAAGCAGAACGCCGGTCACGCCCGAATCCTTTCATGTGCTTCTTGTTGGTCGCGTAATCACGTGGCCCGCCCTTGATGATGCCGCAGTAGTCCTTCATCAGATCATGCACGGACGCCGGGCCGCTTCCGCTTCGCCTTTGTTGCAGCGCATCCCGGACAACTTCCGACTTTGTGCGTCCGAGCTTCTGCGCCTCATCGGTCAACCAAGTGTCCAGCGCGTCATCCACCTTCAGCGAAATGGTCTTCATGCCCCGCACCATAATACGTGCCTGACAGCAAGGCAATACCGTCCGGTCCGCAGTCCGAGAAATCCCTTTGCGACTGCGCGGGTTTGGGAAACATTCCCGGTGTGCCCGTCACGGATCACATTCGCAACAAGCTGTCCCAGGTGCCGCACAAGCCCGGTGTGTATCTGCACAAGGACCGCTTCGGCACGGTGATCTACGTGGGCAAGGCCCGCGACCTGCGGCGGCGTGTGAGCCAGTATTTTCATCCCTCGCGCCGCATGGGCTGGGATCTCAAGTTCAACGCGCTCGTCGAGGCCGTCCATGACTTCGACTGGCACACGGTGAAGAGCGATGCTGAGGCCGTCCTGCTCGAGGGCAAGCTGATCAAGGAATTCCGCCCGCGTTACAACGTTTCCTTCCGCGACGACAAACGCTTCCTGATGGTGAAGGTGAACCTGAATGATCCCATCCCGCGCTTCACGCTTACGCGTTTGCGCACGGATGACGGCTCGCGTTACTTCGGGCCGTTCGCCAGTTCCGGCGCGATGCGGCGCACGCTCAATCTCATCCGGCAGAAGTTCAACCTGCGCGGATGCCGTCCCCTGACGCCGACCGAGGCGGATTACAAGCATTGCCTCTACGCGCATCTGAAGGTCTGCACCGCGCCCTGCATCGGGAACATAGCGCTCGACGCCTACAAGGAACAGGTGCTGGCGGCCTGTGAGTTTCTTGACGGCCAGTGCATGGAAATGGCGGGCGAACTGGAGGAGCAGATGCGCAAGGCGGCCGCAGCGCAGGAATACGAGAAGGCAGCCCAACTGCGCGACCTGCTGGCCGACATCAAACGCACGACGCAGAAGACGGAGAAGTTCGAGCGCATCCCCTACAAGCTGCCGGTGGCGATCAATCCCGAGTCCGACCTGCGCGAACTCGGGCGGCTGCTCGGCCTGCCGAAGGAACCGGACCGCATCGAGGGCTTCGACATCTCGAACATCAGCGGCACGCTGGCCGTGGCTTCCATGGTGAGTTTCTGGCGCGGGCGTCCCGACCGGGCGAACTACCGGCGGTTCAAAATGAAAACCGTCACGGGCCAGGACGACTTTGCCTGCATGGCGGTATCGATCCGCTGGCGTTATGCGCGGCTGCTCAAGGAAGTTGATCAAACTGAAAGTGCATCTGAAGTCGGTCTTCAGGAATCACGCATTCTCCCTCCCCATGAACCCGAAGGACCCCTCACCCCGTCCCTCTCCCCTCATCGAATGAGGGGAGAGGGTGCCCGAAGGGCGGGTGAGGGATGTTCTGACGCCAGGCAGGTCAATCCCGCTCCAGATGCGGGAGCGGACACCGCGAGCCAGTCTCCTTCAGATGACAGGCAGGATGCCTGTGTTGCGGACCCCGACGCCGAAGGCCCCGCCATGCGGCCGACTTCGCCGTTCGATGCCGTGGTCCACGATGCAGACGTTCGCGACGAACTCACCGCACCCTGGGTTCCGAAACCTCCGCCCAGGGCATCACTGCCTGACTTGATCCTGATCGATGGCGGCAAGGGGCAGCTTGGCGCGGCCTGCGAAGAACTTGAGAAACTCGGGCTTGGCGGCATTCCCATCATCGGACTGGCCAAGGAGTTTGAGGAGATTTACCGGCCCGGTGAAAGGAACCCGTTGCGACTGGGCCTCGATCACCCGGCCATCAAGCTTCTCCAGCGCGTGCGGGATGAATCCCACCGTGTTGCCAACAGCTACAACGCCCAGCTCCGCCTGCGGAAGATTTCCGAGAGCATCCTCGACGAATTCCCCGGCATCGGCGAAGCGCGGAAACAGGCGTTGCTGAAAAAGTTTGGCTCCGTCCAACGCCTGCGCCTGGCAACGGTCGAACAGATAGCGGAAGTGCCAGGCTTTGGTGGCAAAAGCGCGGAGGAATTGAAGACGTTCCTGGCGGCGCGAAGCTTGGCAACTGGCGAATAGAAACATGACGATCAAACGTAAGATTGCCATCGGCATTGTCGGCACAATATGCCTGTTAACCGGAGTCGGGGCTCTGTGGGCAGGCATGGACGCAGTCCGCGCAAGCGCGAAACTTTCAGAAGCCCGATCGGAACGCCCAGCTTCCTTCGACGTGCAACTTTCGAATACGAACTCGGTGACGGTGCCGCTCGCCCGCAAATACGATCTCGGCCATGGTTTCGAAGTATTGGCGAAACTCCCCGGCGGGCTTGTCGATGAAGATGCTGCCAGGAGCAAACTGGCCGGGCTGAGGATTTACTTGTCGGCAGGCTTGAACGGAAAACCTGCGGGTGCGCAGTTCTTTGATGGCACCAATTCGATTGTCTCCGTGCTACCCGAGTTTAGTGGGTGTGCCGTGATTGGCCGCATCAATACGGCTGCGACAGGTGCCGGCGATTTCCATCTTGAGGTTGTTGAACCTGCCAAGGAACTTGACGATACGAAGGTGCACGTATTTTTGGCGAATTCCTATTGCGGCTTGGAAAAAATACACATCGCATTCATGTGGTTTATGACGGTTGCTTGCGCTGTGATTACTCTCGTAAGCGGCTTTATCACCCGGTCAATGGTGAAAAGCACCGCCCCTCAGACACCGTTACCTGATGCCATTGCAAGCAATTGAACCCCAACTCTCACACCCTCACCGTCGAGAAGTCGCTGCCGAGCGAGCGGCTGGACCGTTATCTTTGCGAACACTTCCCGCATGCCTCGCGCGGAACGATCCGGCGGTTGATTGATGAAGGCCATGTGCTGGTCAACGGCCAGGTGGCAAAGGCCACTCATGCACCGCGTGCAGGCGAGCAAATTGAGGTTCACTTCCCACCGCCCAAGGATCCCATCCCGCAGCCTGCGGACATCCCGTTGACCGTGCTGCACGAAGACGAAGACCTGCTTGTGCTCAACAAGGTCGCGGGCATGGTGGTGCATCCAGCGGCGGGCAACGAGGAGGATACGCTGGTCAATGCGTTGCTGCATCATTGCCGCGGACAACTCAGCGGCATTGGTGGCGTGGCCCGGCCGGGGATTGTCCACCGGCTCGACAAGGAGACCAGCGGGGCGATCGTCGTGGCCAAGAACGACACGGCCCATCTTGGACTGTCGAAACAGTTTTCAAGTCGCACCGTTGAGAAGTTTTATCGCGCCATCGTGTGCGGTGCCGTCCAACCCGCAAAGGGTGAGATTGACGTTGCCATTGCGCGGCATCCGAGCCATCGCAAGCGCATGGCAGCCAAGGAAGGACGCGGGCGCGAAGCCCTGACGACCTACGAGGTGCTGGAGCGTTTGAATCAATCCACCTACGTGCAGGCGCAGCTACACACGGGCCGGACGCACCAAGTGCGCGTCCATTTTCAGTGCATCGGTCATCCGCTGGTCGGCGATGAAACCTATGGCAAAAAGCAGAACCGCCACCTTGTTGAACTGACCGGCGTCAGCGCGCCGCGCGTCATGCTGCACGCGTGGAAACTCGCCTTCGCTCATCCAACGAGTGGTCAGCCCATGGTTTTTGAAGTGCCCCTGCCGGAGGATTTTCAACGGGTGCTTGCGGCGTTGAAGTGAAAGCGCCAGCCCTCCGCCGCTTTCCTGCGGAAGGTAGAACAACAAAGGAACGAAGGAACAAAGAGGGGGGGGCAATCGCTTTGCGCCAACTTCTTTCCAACTCACCCAAACACCGGCAACGGCTTCAACGCATGCCCGGGGAAGGTGAGGCGCATGTTGGCATCGGGTGAGTGGCGTTGGAGGATGGGCGCGAGCACGTCGCGGTAATTGGTGGTGACAGGCAGATCACCGGGGCCTTCCAGCACTTCGTCCTTCAGCGACGGCCATTTTCCATGAACCTTGCCACCGCTCACACCGCTGCCCATGACGAACATCACGCTGCCACGGCCGTGATCGGTGCCGAAGGAGGAGTTTTCTGCCACACGTCGGCCAAACTCGGTCATGACCACCACACTGACGTTTTCCATTTCCTTGCCAAGATCCTGATAAAACGCAGCCAGACCCTTTGAAAGCTCCGTCATCCGCGGGTCCATCACGGTGCTCTGGCCAAAGTGCGAATCCCATCCGCCCAGATCCACCGAGGCGGCTTCGAGACCGACACGGGCTTTGATCAGCCGCGACACCTGCAGCAGGCCGTTGGAAAAACTGTCGCGGCCATATTCAGCGCCGTTGGATGGCGTGTAGCTGGAGGTGCGCAGTTTCTCGATGCGTTCCAGCGCCCCCAGCGTGTCGCGCGCAGCCTGTCCCAAGCCGTTGCCCTGTGCGGCATACAAGGCCGCCAGCGCGCCCGCCATGCGACGCGAATCGCCGCCAAGGGCGAAGTCCTTGAAGGATTCCATGACCGTGGCCGAGGGTGCGCCCCGCAGACATTCCGGCATGGAACGGCCCACGGCCACCGCGCTCAACGCACCGGTGACGCTGTTGGGCCGGGAACGAAGAAACCTTCCGAGCCAGCCGCCTGCGGCCAGACCCGCGTGTTCCATCAAATCCTGCGCCTCGAAATGCGAGCGTGTTTCATCCTCGGAACCCACGGCGTGGACAATGCTCATGGAGCCGTCCTTCCACGCGCGTTCAAGGCCGCCCAGAATGGGGTTCAGGCCGAAGAAGCCATCCAGCTTGATGGCATCGGATTCCTTGATGGCAATGCGTGGACGCGCCTTGAAATAACCGGGGTCGCCCAGTGGCGCGACCATGTTCAGGCCGTCGGCGCCGCCGCGGAGAAACACCACCACGAGAGTTTTGCGGTGGTCACCGTTGCCGGTAATGAAGGGTTGAACAGACGAGCCATTGGCAGCAACACCGGAAGGACGAGCTGCGCGAGTCCCATTTTCAGGACGAATCAGGGACTCGTGTAACTCGTCCCTCCGAATTGTAGATTCAGTAGCCATGTCAGCACATTTGGAAGGCGGGCGAGGCGAGGCACAGTGCCAGGCCCGCGCCGGAATCGCGGTAGGCCTTCACTTCGTCTGCGGTGGGTTTGCGCCCGAGGATGTGCGCCATGAGTGCGCTCTCGTCGCCGGTGCGTTCGAGCAGTTCGGTGGGGTTGACCCTGGGGCCGTTCTTGTCGATGCGGGATTCGGTGAGGGCCAGCGCGAAATTCCAGCGCCAGAGCAGGGTGCCCAGCCAGGGCTGGGGTTCCTCGGGATAACCGTCCGGCGTCGGATAATGAAAGGGCACGTGGCCCATGCGTTCCAAGTGCTGCACCACGGCCTTTCCCACATCGCCCTGGGCGTCGGTGGCGCGGATGGCCGACACGATGAAGTGCAACGGACGTTTGAACTTGGTGCCGCGCGACTGCCAGAAGGCGTCGGTGGAAAAGAGGGCGCGCAGTGTCCCGCGGATGTCGCCGCCGCTTTCGCCAAAGGCCTTCGCGACCGTTTCGATTTCGCTGTTGCCCGGTGTGTCACTGATGAACCGGCGGCAAAGCTTGGTGGCGATGTAGCGGCAGGTGGAGGGGTGAAGCCCGACGATTTCCAGCACGCGATCCAGGTCCTTTTCCTTGAGACCCGCCGGAATGTGCTGGCCGAGAACTTCCTTCGCGCCGTCGTCATGGAGGTATGGTTTGAACTCCACGGTGGCCTTGCCGAACTTCTTCCTGGGACGCACGGTCCAGCCGGTCAGACAGCGCGCCACTTCCATCACATCCTTCTGGGTGTAACCGCCATGGACGCCCAGTGTGTGCAGTTCGAGCAGTTCGCGGGCGTAGTTCTCATTGGGCTTTTCGTCGTCTTTTGATTTCCGGTTCTCGCGTCCATCCAGATACCAGAGCATGGCCGGACTGAGCGCCGAGGCGCGGAGCATGTCGGGGAACTTGAACGAAGACGCCGGCTGCTCTGGTGAGAAATCCATGACCGCGTTCCAGATGCCTTTCAACAGGGGCGTGGACTGTCCGGACTGGCTGTTGCCCAGCGCGTATTTGCGGATCACTTCACGGTCGTCCCAGGCCTTGAGCCAGCGGCAGTCGCCCTTGGAGGGGTCAATGTTGAAATGGTCCGTCCAGAAATGAACCATCACCTCGTAGAGTTGCCGCCGGGAGTGCGTCGCGCGGGTGAGTGTGGCCAGCACCATTTCATCCAGCAAGCGGCGCTCCTTGTATTCGAAGAACTCCGCCAGGGGCGCGTTCAGACAATCGAAACGAGCCAGCCGTTTGTTGCACGCCGCGTCATCGATGGCCTCGGGCGCAAGCTGTTCCTCGATGAACGCCCGTGCGGCGTCACGCGGATCGCCCGCCATGGCGCGGATGCGCTGGTATTCGCCCGGTGCCGCGCCAAATGTCAGGCGGCTGAGCACGTGGGAGATGTCATCGATGTCCGCCGACTGCGGGGCCTGAAAGGTGCCGCCCGGAGTTTTCAGCAGACCGGCCAGGGGGTTTGGCAGACGCCCGCAACCGGTCACGGCCGCCGCAGCGGCGGTGACGCCACCCACACGGACAAATTGTCGCCGGGAAAGGCTCATGGGGCAGTCGAATGCGCTTCCGTGACGGGGGGGATGGCGACCGGTTCAGGCGAGTTATGTGACGCTTTTCTGGAAACACGACCGGTCGTCACCGAGGTGATCAGAGCGCCCATGCCACTGATCAGAATCCAAGGTTGCAGGAAGAACCATCCGAGGAACGGCAGCAGGCACATGAACGCCAGCACCGGGCCGCCGCGCAGCACTTTCCGCCAGGGTTGGAGATCATCGACGCCGGACCGCAGGCCCGAGCCGATGCGCTGGGCCAGTCCTGCCGAGCCTGCCAGCCCTGCGAACACGGGCACGGCCAGCATGGTCAGGCCAATGATCTTGACGACAGGATTGTTCGCCGAGGCAATGGCGACGGCCAGGGCGATGACCGGCGCTCCGACTGCGAGTCCGATGCCGGTGATCCTGAAGGGGCGCAGATAGGCGGCCTCGCATTGCGTCACCAGGTCGGGAAACAGGGCGCGCGTGGCCAGCCAGTAGCAGTTGTAAACGATGATGATTCCCACGATGAGGAGGAACCAGGTGAGGACATCGGCCATGATCATAATGCTGTTCCGGCTTGGTGTGTTATGTTGTTTTGTTTGTCAGGCCACGCTGGCCTGCTTGTTCAAGACACCCGGCACGTGTAAAAGTTGCAACCGACATTTCCACTCCGGTGTCTTTGCTGATGACGACGTGATCCGGCGGGGGTTACACACGCAGCCGGAGCTTGTAATGGGCCAAAACGGGCTGAACCCCCATCATGCACCACGAACGAAGCAACAACCACCTGATTCAAAGAGAAAGGTTCTGAGATGGAAGCATCTGAAACAATTCTGAGTCTGTGCATCGGCCTTGGGTTGAGCGCCGCATGCGGTTTCCGCGTATTTGTGCCCTTGTTCATCGCAAGCATCGCCGCCCATGCCGGTCATTTGAAACTGTCTGCGGGCTTTGACTGGCTGGGGTCCGAGGCGGCCATGGTGGCGCTGGGTGTGGCGACTGTGCTGGAGATTGGTGCCTACTATGTGCCGTGGCTGGACAATTTCCTCGATTCCGTGGCCACACCTGCCGCCGTGGTGGCGGGCACACTGATCACCGCCTCCGTGGCTTCGGACATGAGCCCGATGTTGAAATGGTCGCTGGCCGTCATTGCGGGCGGAGGTTCTGCGGCCTTGGTGCAGGCGGGAACAGTCCTGGTGCGCGCCGGTTCCACGGCGATGACGGGTGGGCTTGCCAATCCGCTGGTGGCAACCGCTGAACTGGGCGGCTCCCTTGGGTTGAGTGCCGCAGCCGTCATTGTGCCGGTGGTGTCCGTGCTGCTGCTTGTGGGTGTTGTTGGACTTGGCGGATGGGCGATTCATCGTCGCCGGTCACGCAGCCTCCCGCCGGCATTGCCCGGTGCCACGGCATGACGTGGTGACGCATCCAGCGGGGCGGATGTGCTGTTCTTTCACTCCGCCAGATGCGCCTTCAAGAATTCGTCAATGAGGCGGATGCGCGCGGCATCATAAAAGGCCTTCCCGCCATGCGCGCCGCCATGAACCACCTCGAAGCGCACCTTCAGTCCGGCGGCGACATAGGCACCGTGCAGTTCGTGTGACTGGTTGATCGGCATCTGCGGGTCCTGGTCGCCATGGATGAGCAGCAAGGGTGGGTCGCTGGCATCGACATGGTTCACAGGACTGGCGAGGCGGGTGAGGGCGGGCTTGTCCTCCGGTTGTCCGCCCAGCAGCAGTTCCAGCGCAGGCACACGCACGCTGAGCCCATGGGGCGTGGACTGGTTGAGAATGGTTTCAAGATTGGATGCGCCGTAGAGGCTTGCAATGGCTTGCACATCGGAGGATTGGTCCAGATGCGTTCCGATGCGGCCTTCCAGTTCCTTGTGACCATTGCTCACGCCGACCAGTGCCGCGAGATGACCGCCTGCCGACGCTCCGGCGATGACAACCTTCCGGCTGTTGAATCCGTATCCGGCTGCGTTCGCCCGAAGAAAACGTATCGCCGCCTTGATGTCATGCACATTGGCAGGAAACGGTGCCACGGGTGTCAGGCGGTAATCCACGCTCGCAATGGACCAGCCATGCTCCAGCAAGGGAGAGATGGGCACGTCCTTCTTTGAGCCCGAACGCCACGCGCCACCATGCACCCAGACGATCAACGGCGCATTCGCTGGCTTCGGCTGCAAATACAGGTCCAGCAGCAGGCGGTGCGCGCCGACGGTGGCATATTCCACGTCTTTCACTGTGTGGACCTCACCGGCTTTCGTGTTTTGCGTCCACATGCCCGCCCAGATCATGGCCATGCACGAAAGCGTCCATGCGCGACGACTATGAAGGCGCAAGGGAATCATCATGGGTTCAAGATGACGGGCCGTGGCAGTTCGGACAATGCTTTTGAGGATGGCGAAAGGGAGTTGATTCCCCTGCCGGAATCAGGCGCAATGCCGTTCATGGCCACAAACTCCTGCCGTCTGCCGCTCGTGGTGGCAGTGCTTTTCCCCATCGTCCTCTGCTGGACATGGACCACTTACAAGGATCGCGAGTTTGAAAGGGAACGCGCGCAGTTTCTTGCGGCGAGACAGGGCATGGATCAGCAGGTTGAATCCCTGCGAAGTGAATTGGACCGTCTCAAAGCAACGAACAGGGATCTATCCCGGCAGCTTCCCAATGCCGTGGAACTGGCGGAACTCCGCGCAAAGTCCTCGGAGCTGGGTGCGTTGCAGACGGAGCACCAGCGTTTGCGGGCCGAGTTGGACAAGGCGCTGGCCGCGTTGAGTTCAATCTCACAGGCCGGAAGCGCGCAGCCATCGCCGGCAGGAGAATCCGCACAGACGGAGGACATGCCGTTATTTACCTCCCAGGGCGCAGTGACTTTGAAATCC
>CAYQCZ010000099.1:0-10588 GCA_964415955.1 uncultured Verrucomicrobiota bacterium
TCAAGCAGCAGCGCGTCCGGACACCAATCGTTCATGGCTCGGACGGCCGCTCGCCCGTCGGCGACGGTCCTGACCTCGAACGTCCTCGCCAGGGTGGACTCGAACAGGTCCCGCCAGTACTCGTTGTCGTCAGCGATCAGCACTTTCATAAGCGTTGTCGGTTCTTACTTCGCTGTTTTCCTGATTTCGGAACGCATCAAATGCATGAGCGCCTTGAGCCCGAGCTCAATGAAGAGGAACGGCTTGGCGATCAGGTCGTCGCCCCCGCTGGTGACGCTGGCCACGCGGGTTTCAAAGGACGTGATGCTTGTGACAAACACCACGGGTGTCTTTTCGTTCCTGGCGGACTGCCGGATGTGCCGGCAGAGCTGGAGGCCGTCGGTGCCGGGCATGTCGACGTCGAGTATGATCAGGTCAAACTGGTTTTCACCGATCATCGACAGGGCGAGGTTTGAGTCCTCGATGCTCAGGCATTTTAACTGGACCCGCTCGAGGGCGTAGGAAACGGCCCGGCGGGAGATGATTTCGTCATCCACAGCCAGGATGTTTGCCCCGGACGGCATGGCCGCGCTGGCAGAGGCGGCGTGCGTGAAGACCACCCCGAGGAAGTCGAGGCTCTGGCCGAGGGTGCGCAGGGTGGATTGGGTCAGATGCCTGGGCTGCTCATACATCTCCTTGATGAGGAGTTCGACGGCGGCGGCAAACCGGGCGATCTGGTGGAATCCCACGATGGCGGCATTGCTGTTGATGGAATGCACCTTGCGGTAGAGGTCCTGCAGCAGGACGGGGCCCTGGTTGCCGTGTTGTTCCCTCGCCAGTTTTTGCGCCATGGCACGCAGGTCGGCCAGCATCCTTCCGGTCTCGTTCACGAATGACTGCCTCAACTCCGCTATGAAGCCGGCCTCCTCCTGTGCGGTCTGCGGTCTCGGGGCGGCGGCCGGCGATGCAGGAGGACTGATGGGCGCATCCCCGGGTGCGGGCTGGGGCGGTGCCTGACCCTCCGACCTGGCTGCCTGATCCAGGGCCTGTCTGACGGCATCAGAAACCTGCTTTGGCGTGCTGCTTGATTTGATCAGGCAGTTGGTGGCGCCTTCCGACCAGGCCTGTTCCAGCATGTTGGGCGAGTAGGCATTGGTGAACACGACCACCGGGGTGCTGCCAGACCCGGGCTGCCTGCGAATCCAGCGGAGCACCTCCAGCCCGTTGGTCTTTGGGATTCCCAGATCCAGCAGGACCACATCCGGTTTCATGGTGGTGAAGCCCTGCATGGCGGCTTCGCCGTCCATGGCCACCGCAGTCTGCCATCCTTCACCGCGAAACTTGCCGCTGTAAATGTTCGCGACGAGCCTGTCGTCCTCCACGATCAGAAGTTTTTTCATGTCGATTCTCCTTCATTCGTCCCTCAGCGCAGCGACATATCCCTCCAGTTCCAGCCTGAGCCGTTCGAATTGCCGGCAGGCTTCGTCTGCATGAGCCTGTGCGTTCACCAGGCTGCCCTCGTTCGACTGCCTTTCGAGGATGCCCAACGGGGGGAGTATGGCCAGCATGCCGCAACTGGCGCTGGACCCGTAGGCGGTGTGGGATGCCCGCCGCACGCCTTGAATGTCCCCTGCTGCCACGGAGGCGTTCAACAACTCCAGCAGTTCCGCAGTGTTGCCAAGATAGAGGTCGGCAAGTTCGCGGGTGGCTGCGCGGCTGCCTGCGGTAAATTCCTCGAGCCGCGCATAATCAATCAGCGGAGCCCCTGTTTCGCGGGGCAAGCCGGCCGCCTCGCTGGATGGGGCGCGGGGAATTCCACGTTCGGCGCACAACTGGTCCGACCACTTGTCCAACGTGGATTGAAGCAGGTCCATCACGATGGGCTTGGGAATGAAATCATCCATCCCCGCATCCCGGCATGCATGGCGGTCCTCCTCACCCGTCTGGGTGGTCAGGGCGATGATCACCCGGCGTGGAGCCCCCGCGCCCTCCATGGCGCGCAGGCGGCGGGTTGTTTCCAGGCCGTCCATCACGGGCATGTGGATGTCCATGAGAACGATGTCCACATCCTTGGAGGAAAGCATGTCCAGCGCCTCCTGACCGTTCGCGGCGGACATCGTCTGGTAACCGCAGCGGGCCACCAACCCCTGCGCCACCTTCAGATTGATCGGGTTGTCCTCAACGATGAGGATGGGCGCGGGCATATCCTGCAAATGGCTCATGGCACAGCTCGCTCAACTGCTTCAGCAGGCCGGCATGGCGGCATGGACGCTGAACATGAAGCAATCTGCGATTTTTCCCAATCCTCGGGAGGAGCAACCACCCAGTCAACGCACAAAACAATCAAAGCCATCAGCCGCCGGAGTAAAACTCCAGGGTGCGCTTCAACCCCTCCTTCCAGCCCACCAGCGGGCGGTAGCCGAGCGTGTCGCCCGCCGCCCGGATGTCCGCCCTGGAATGGAGGATGTCCCCGGCGCGAGCGGGCTCGAAGACGGGCGCCAGCGACTGGCCGGTGAGATGGTTGAGCTCGCTGACAAGATCCAGCAGCGAGACGCTGCCGCCCGTGGCGCAGTTGAAGACGCGGCCGGCAACCTTGCCCTCCTCGGCCTCGGCCGCCAGCAGATTGGCGGCCACCACATTCTCCACGTAGGTGAAATCGCGCGATTGTGTGCCATCCCCGAAGATGGTCGGGCGCGTGCCCTGCAGGGCGGCAGTGCAGAAGCGCGCAATCACACCGGAATACGGGGAGTCAAACGACTGTCTCGGACCGAACACGTTGAAATAACGGAAGCTGACCACGGGCAGTCCGTAGAGCTGGTGGAAGAGCTGGCCGTATTTCTCGGCGGCATACTTTTGCAGGGCGTAGGGCGAGAGCGGCGCAGGCGGGAGCGTCTCCACCTTTGCATCAACCGCGGCGTCGCCGTAGATCGCCGAGGATGAGGCGAACAGGAACCGTTTCACGCGCGCATCACGGGCCGCGACCAGCAGGGACAGCGCCGCATCCAGATTATGCCGGTTGCTCAACACGGGCTCGGCCACGGAACGCGGCACGGAGGGCATGGCCGCGAGGTGAAAGACCCAGTCACAGCCGGGCAGCAGCTTTGTCAGCAGTGTGGCATCCCCGGCATCGCCGTGGACAAGCTCCAGAGCATCGCCCGGTTTGCGCCAGGCCAGGTTGCGTTCGCTGCCGAGGCTGAGGTCGTCCAGCACGACCACGCCGGCACCACGCCGGCAAAGCGCCTCCGCCAGGTGTGAACCGATGAATCCCGCGCCGCCTGTCACCAATGCCTTCATGCCTTGAAATACTTCTTTTTGTCCGTGATGTGCTCCGCCAGTGCATTGCGTGTGTCCACAATCAATCGCGCATGCGCGGCCACCAGCGGGTAATCGACCGCCTTGTGGGCCGTGACCAGCAGCACGAGGTCGTATTGCGCCAGTGCATCCGCAGTCAACGGCCGGCTGCATTGTCCCGCGAGGTCCGCATGCTCACGGGATGGGCGGATGACCGGCACATGGGGATCGTGGTATTCGACCGTGGCACCGGCTGACTCCAGCAGTTTCCAGAGAACGTAGGCGGGGCTTTCGCGGTCATCGTCCACATTGGCCTTGTAGGCGATGCCCAGCAGCAGCACGCGGCTGCCTTTGAGATGTTTGCCGGCGGCGGCGATGGCCTCCTCGCAGCGGTGCACCACGTAACCCGGCATGGCGGTGTTGACCTCGCCCGCCAGTTCGATGAAACGCGTCTGCTGGCCCACCTGGCGGGCCTTCCAGGTGAGGTAAAACGGATCGATCGGGATGCAATGCCCGCCGAGACCAGGCCCCGGATAAAACGGCATGTAACCGAACGGCTTGGATTTCGCGGCATGGATGACCTCCCAGACATCGAGCCCGAGCGCGGCATAAACGACCTTCAGTTCGTTGACCATGGCGATGTTCACGGCGCGGAAGATGTTTTCCGGGAGCTTCACCGCCTCGCGGTCGGGTTGGCGTTTCTGAACGGTTTTCACCGCCTCGGCCACGCGGCAGGAGGACACCGGAATGAGCTGGCGGACAATTCGGGAATAAAGCGCTTTGGCCCGTTCGAGACAGGCCGGTGTGAAGCCGCCGACCACCTTGGGAATCTGCCGCACGTCGCTGTCGGGGTTGCCCGGGTCTTCGCGCTCCGGCGAGAATGCGAGATGAAAATCCGCACCGGCCTTCAGGCCTGAACCGGCCTCCAGCACTTCGCGCAACTCGGTGTCCGTGGTGCCGGGATAGGTGGTGGATTCCAGCACCACCAGCATGCCGGGACGCAGGTGCGGCGCGATGGAACGTCCGGTGTTGAGCACATAGCTCAGGTCCGGCTGGCGTTGCGCGGCCAGGGGCGTGGGCACGCAGATGACCACCGCCTCACATTCTGAAACACGGCTGAAATCGGTCGTGGCGGTGAACCGCCCGGATTCGACCAGCGGGCGGATGCGATCCGATGGGATGTGGAGGATGTAGCTTTCGCCACGGTTCAAACGGTCCACCTTGGCGGCATCGATGTCGAACCCGGTCACACGCGAGCCTGCCCCGGCGAAACACGCCGCCAGTGGCAGGCCCACATAACCCAGACCGATGACGCCGACGCAGTCACTCATGGCAAAGTGCGGGCACTATTCAGGCGGAACGGAGGGCTGGCCAGATTTTTTGAGCGTCGGGCACCCCCGGTTCAGATGCGGAGGATGGCGGCGCGCAGCTTCTGCTCGATCTGCCGAAGCCTCTCCGGGCGGGTGACCTTGCCGCCGCCGCGTTCGGACACGTAGAAGGTGTCGATGGCCGCGCCCTTTTCGGTGAGGATCTTGGCCAGGGAAATGTCCAGGCCCAGTTCGCCGAAAACATGGGACACGGCATAGAGGAGGCCCACGCGGTCCTCCGTTTCGACGTCGATGGCCGTGCGGTTTTCGCTGGTTTCATTGTCGAAACGGATCACCGTGGGCATGCGTTCGCCCTCCACCGGGCGGTAAAGCGTGGGGCCGGGCTTGAGCTTGCGGATGAGCGCGTCGAGGTCCTTGTCGCTGTTGAGCGCCTCGTTGAGGATGAGCTCGAAGACTTCACGCCGGTCACGACCGACAAGCCCGCCGGTCTGTGTTTCCGTGACCAGATAGGTGTCCAGCACGATGCCATCGCTCCGCGTGAAAATCTGGGCGTTGAGGACATTCAACCCCGCGGCGGTGAGCGCACCGGTGATCTTGCAGAACAGGCCGGCCCGATCCCAGGTGCAGATTTTCACGACGGTGTGGCCGCGGTCCGGCTCGTTGTGCCACATCACCACGGGCACCAGGGCATGGTCCTCGGTGTCCAGCTGCTGGTGCATGAATCGGTGGACCATGGTCAGGTCCGTGAAAATGGCCTTGGGCTGGTGGGTGATGAAATAGCGGCGTGGCAGGTGGTCGAAGTGCGCCAGGATCTCCTCATCATGGAAGCTCCTGGGCGAGAGCTTGCGCACCTCCCTCACCTGGCCTTCCTTGCGTTTCTCCTCGGCCAGCTGAAATTCCGTGTCCCCGCTGATGAGCTGCTCCACATGATGATGCAGCGTCCACAGCAGCGTGTCCTTGAAGTCGTTCCAAAGGTCGGGGCTGGTGCCCATGGAATCGGCAAACGAATGCAAGGTCAGCCGGGTCAGCGTCTCCGGGGTCTTCACACGCTCGGCCACATATCGAATCACTCCCGGATCATCCAGATCACGCCGCTGGGACACCTCCACCATCAACAGATGCTGCTCGATGATGGTCTTGAGGCTGGCCGTCGCCGGGGCGTCCAGCCCCAGCCGCTTCGCCACGCGCACTGCGGCTTGTGCGCCGGTGACGGCATGCCGGCCCTTGTGATCGGACTTTCCGACATCGTGGAGCAGCAGGGCCAGATACAGCACAAAGGGCCGTTCCACCTGCTGGAACAGGGCCGCATATTTCTGGAACGGCACCTCCTCCGCCTCCCACACGCGGTCCAGCATCTGGAGGCACATGAGCGTGTGTTCGTCGGCGGCGTATTGATGATAAAACTCGTGCTGCACCAGACAGGTCAGGCGCCCGAATTCCGGGATGAACTTGCCCAGCAAATCCACCTCGTGCATGGCCCGCAGCGTGGCGCCCACGCTTCCCCGGTGGTTGAGGATTTCCAGAAAGGTCTCGTTGACATGCGGATCGTTGATGAAATCACGCTTCACCAGGGACATCGACTGCCGCATCAACTGCACAAGGTCCGGATGCATCTTGAGGCCCCGCTTCTGCGAGTGCAGAAAGGCGCGCATCAACCGCCGCGGTTGCTCGGTGAAAATCCGCCGCGACAGGGGCAGCATTTGCCCGTCCACAAACCGGAAGCCATCCATCTGCTGCTCGGGCCGCTGCACCCTGCGGAAAGGAAGAATGGCCTTGAGAACTGAAAAGCCCTTCGGCTGCGGCGCGATGGCCATGCGCTGCTCCACCGTGCGGGAGATCAAATAGACGTTGCGCATGTGCCCGTAGAGCACCCGCATGAATTTCTCCAGCCGCTTGGTGGGCGAACGGTCGCCAAAGCCCATTTGACGCGCCACGGCCGGCTGGAGATTGCGTGTGAGGACATCCGTCGGGCGCCTGGTCATGTAGTGCAGCTCGGTGCGCACCGCGTGCATGAAATCATACGCGGCCAGCATCTGTTTCGCCTCGGCCTGGTCGAGATAACCCTGCTCGACCAGCTCGGCTCCCGTGCGCGCACCGCATTTCACGAAGGCCATCCAGAACAAATTCTGGTAGTCACGCAGACCGCCACAACCGTTCTTGAGATTTGGCTCCTGCATGCAATAGGAGTCGCCGGATTTCTTCCTCCGGGCGGCCTGGTCCTCCAGCCGCGCGTTGATGTATTCGGCCTCGTGCCTGCGCACGCACCTGGAGACAACCGCGTTGTCCAGCCGTTCGTGCAGCAACGGGTCCCCCGCAATGAACCGGGACTCCAGCAGGGCGGTCTTGGACTGCATGTCCGCATTGGCCTGGAACACGCATTCATCCACGCTGAACACCCTGTGTCCGACCTTGAGGCCGATGTCATACAGCGTGTAGAGCAGCCCGCCAGGCTCGATCATCGCCGCCATGTAGGGATGCAACCGCCCGGCCCTGACCATGCGCCCGTCGTGCAGGAAGAGGATGTCGATGTCGCTGTGCGGATTCAGCTCACCCCGCCCGTAACCGCCGGTGGCAACAAGTGCGAATGTCAGGCTGCGCTTTGCATTGCGCAGGACGAGCCTCTCGATGTTGGCGAGGATGGCCCGCAGCAGCGTGTCCATCACGAAGGCCCGCCGCTGGCAGACCTCCAGACCACCTGAACCGCCGTTGTGCAGCATTTTCAGCCGGTGCGCCTCCACTTTCAGGAAACGCTTGTAGCGGGCAATCTGTTCCGCGCGGGGGCAATCCTCGGGAAATTGCAGCCGGCTGGCAGCATGGGCTTCGATCTTTTTCCTGATGTGCGGCACGGGGGCGGACGATAGGGGCCGCCCCAAAGTGGCGCAAGCACGGCCATCCTCGCATGCCCTTCCTCTACGTTGTTCCCGTTGCTCGTATGCCCGGCGGCCAAGGATTCAACGCAGCGTGCGCGGAGGCTTCCGCAAAAGCCGCAGAGCTGGATGTTTGCTCCTATGCGAGGAACTTTGCGTCCTCTGCGTTCCCTTCGTTGCTCAATGCTGCGATTCACCCTTGGTTGCGAGGACAACCACTTGCCCGTAATGACGCGTCTGTTCATCATCCGCGCCGTGACTTTCCTCCCTGTTGCCGGCCGCCATTTGCGTGCGCTGTCCCGAAAGGCCGTCCTTTACTGGATGCGAAGCATCAGCGCCTTCTGCTTCACGGGGCTGGCCATGCTGATGATCTGGGAGGAACGATGGATGTCCATGGCCCAGGTCAGCCAGACGGTGTTCATGGCTCTTGCCTCCACCGCCTTTATCATGGCGGCTGCGGCCGTGCTTTTGACGGCGGACAGCATCAGTGTGGAGAAGCGCGATGGCACGCTGGGCCTGTTGTTTCTCACCGACCTGCGGGGGTTCGACGTGGTGACCGGCAACCTGGTGGCCCATGGCTCCACCGCATTGTATATGCTGGGCGCGGGACTTCCGGTCATGGCGCTGCCGCTGCTGATGGGCGGTGTGACATGGACACAGTTCCTGCAGGCAGGCCTGGTGATCCTCAACACCATGTTCTTTTCCCTGTGCCTTGGATTGTTCGTCTCCTCCATCTGCAAGAGCGCGCGGGCGGTGTATGTGCTGGCGCTCCTGTTGATGGCGTGGTTCTGCATGGGCGTGATCTTCGCAGAGGCGCTGGTGCATGACCTCCTGAATTTGAACTACCACGAGCCCATCGCCGCGCGCATCAGCCCTTTCATAGGCCTCATGGCCGCCATCATCCCCGGCGGGGGATTGCCCAACCGCACTGCGATGTTCTGGCAGAGCGTAGGATCCACGCATGTCATGGCCTGGCTGTTCTTCATCGCAGCGGCCCGCATCACGCCGCGTGTCTGGCAGGAACGCGCGCTCAGCGAACGGCAGATGCGCCTGCGTGACCGTCTCAAGCTCTGGAGCGTGGGTCATGCCAGCGAGCGCAAATCCTACCGAACCACCATGCTGGATGAGAATCCCATCTGCTGGCTGGACGACCGTTACCGCCTGCAAAAAAGCCTGCTGTGGGGGGTGTTTCTGGCTGCGCTCACCCTGCTGATGTGGATGTTCTCCATGCATCCAATGGATGTGTTGGATGATGATGTGGTGATGCCGACGATCTTCCTTTCTCAAGCGGTGCTGGTGGTGTGGATGGCGTTTTCCGCCACGCACCGGCTGGCCGAGGACAAGCGCGGCGGCGCGCTGGAACTGCTGCTGAGCACACCCATTTCCGTGCAGGACATCCTGCGTGGACGTCGCATGGCACACTGGCGTCAGTTCGGCTGGGTGACGCTCTGCGTGCAGGTTGCATCGGGCCTGTTGTATGCGGGGATGCTGTATTTCCAATTCCCCCGACGTTGGGCTTCCGACTACTTTCCTTTCATGATCACCATGGGAATTGGCGGCATGCTGGTGTTCACCCTTTACCACCGCACCCTCTTCATCGTGGGCCAATGGCTCGCGCTGATCACGTCCCATGCCCTCGCCGCCGCAGCCGTCAGCCTCGTCCTGGTGGTTAGCATGCACTGGGGACTGTTCATGGGGGTGATGCTGACTGGCGCGTTGATCGACCAATACACGTCGCTTCCGCTGAAGATTGATGAATGGGACGGTTTGTGGGTGTGGATCGGATTCGGCATCGCGAACTGCCTCTTTTGGTCACACGTGTCCAAAAGACAGTTGCAGAGGCATTTCAGGGAGCTGGCCGCGCGTCAGCCAAGGGCGGGTGAATTATGGGAGCATGTCCGGCGGCGTTTTGGAATGATCCGCCGCTGAGGTCGTTTCAAACGGATGTGGGGCGCGGGATGTCGATGGTGATGCGCGTGCCGACATCGGGAGCCGAGCGGATCCACATGCGGCCACCATGCTGTTTGGTTGTGAGATAGGCCTTGGTCAGGCCGAAGCCCCCGCCCTTGGTGGGCAGGTGGCGCACGTTGGAGGCGCGGTAGCCAAAGTCCACGACCCTCTCCAGTTCATCCGGCGGGATGCCCACGCCATTGTCCTCCACCACGATGCGGATGTGATCGTTGTTCTCGAACAGTCCTGCGGTGATGACGCCGCCGGGCCGGGTGTATTTGCGGGCGTTGGCCACCAAGTCACGGAATACGTCCTGCAACTCGGGCGGCATGGTGATGCTGCCATCCGACGCGCCTTCGATCCTGAGGTTGACCACGTAGTCCCGCTCCTCCTGTGCGGCAATGTTCGAAATGATGCGGTAACGCCCCTTGCTGTTGCGTTCCACCGCCGCAAAGAAGTCGGTGAACTTGTCCTGCAACGCGGAAGCATCGTGTCGCACCCAGCAGCCGGGGGCCTGTGCCCGTGCCAGGTATTCGGCCACGCGGATGTCCAGCACACGGAACACGGACCGGATGTTCTCCAGACAACGCGTGGCATCCAGGCTTTCCTTCACATCCGGATGCGCGGCGAGAAGTTTCCCGGTGGACTGTTCAAACACCCGTTCCAATTGGGCAAGCCGTTCCGCCCATTCGTTTGTGAGACCATCCCGGCCCAGACGGGTGCGGAGCCCGCCGGCCAGGGCGGCCACGGGCGCCATGATCCCGGAGTCGCCGCTGCCCATCTCCAACAGTTCGATCTCCGGCTCGATGACATTGAGGATGTTGAGGAAGGAATGCAGATCCAGCACGCGCCCCTCATCGGGGGCCAGCTCAATGGATTTGGTGATCTCGATTTCCATGTCCTCGAAGTTCGGATTGACCATCAATCTCCCACTTTTGGCCAAAACCCGCTTCACCGGAATTGACAGGAGGCACCCCTGGGTTGCGCTTTTGACAGGCGTTGGAAACCGATTTTTGACAATGAAGCGTTGCAAATCAGCCACTTGCAGGAGCAACCCGTGAGGTATCACCACTTTTTGGACGATCTGCCAGTGCCATGGGCATTTGAAGCCAGATAGAGTTGGAGCGGGTGAAGGGAATCGAACCCTCGTCTCGGGCTTGGGAAGCCTACGTT
>CAYQCZ010000100.1:0-1455 GCA_964415955.1 uncultured Verrucomicrobiota bacterium
AGAAATGATCGACACCGGCAGCCGGATGGACGAGGTGATTTTCGAGGAGTTCAAGGGCACGGTCAACATGGAAATCCATCTGGACCGCGCCCTGGTGGACCGCCGCATCTTCCCCAGCATCAACATCGAGCGCTCCGGCACACGCAAGGAGGAGCTGCTCTACCATCCGGACGAATACAATCGCATCGTGCTGTTGCGCCGCGCACTCACCGGCGTGCCGCCGGTCGAGTCCATGGAATTGCTGCTCAACAAACTCAAGAAGACCGGCAGCAACATCGAGTTCCTGCTGACCATGGCGGTGGGCTGACAGCCCGGGCCCGGCCATGGCCGGAACCCGCCGCCTGCAAACAACATCCCTGCACCAGGGCCGCCAGGGCGGAACCACGTGCGAAAACTGATGCGGTAACCAGTAAACAGGATGGAGGGCACCGAGTTCATCCGGGATCTGGCCGTAGTGCTGATGGTTTCGGGAGTGGCCGGCTGGGTTTGCCAGCGAATCGGACTTTCGCTGGTGGTGGGGTATCTCACCGCCGGGGCGGTCATCGGGCCGTTCACACCCCCTTTCCAGCTGGTCACTGATGTGGTGCATGTCCACATGCTGGCACAGACCGGGCTGGTCTTTCTGATTTTCGGCATCGGCATCAACCTTGGATTTCAGCGGCTGCGCCGTCTTGGTTTCCCCATTCTCATCGCCACGGTGATCGGAGCCGTCATGGTCTTCAACGGCTGTCGCATGCTGGCGCTGCTTCTCGGGTGGACGCAGACACAAAGCCTCTTCCTGGCTGGAATGCTCATGGTTTCCAGTTCAGCCATCCTGAGCAAGGTTCTGCATGAATTGAACATGGGGCATGAGCGGGCCGGGCAGCTGGCCCTGGGGGTGACCGTGCTTGAGGACACGGTGGCGGTCGTCATGCTGACGCTGCTTTCAACGCTGATCCAGTTTGGTGCAGACCACCATCCCCCGGTGGCAAGCACCGTTGGGGCCCTGGCAGCGTTCATGACCTTCCTGCTGTTTGTTTCACTGTTGATTGTTCCCAGACTGCTGCTGCGGCTGACCCAGACGAGCACTTCCGAGGTGCGCACCATCGTCATCATCGGATTGCTGCTGACGCTGGCCTGGTTGTCGGCGCGGGCCGGTTATTCGCTCGCGCTCGGGGCGTTTCTGATCGGTGTGATTGTAGGCAGCACACCCCAGAAGCCGGAGATTGAACGTGTCACCGAAGGGGTGCGGGACATGTTCGGTGCGGTGTTCTTTGTCTCCATGGGGATGCTGGTCGATTTCTCGCTCGTCCTGGAGGCATGGCCGTTCATCCTGGGCCTGACGGCCTTTGCCGTGGTCTGGCGGACGTTCAGCACCTCGCTGGGGCTGGTCGTGGCCGGCAATTCCCTGCAAGATTCCCTGCGTGCAGGGATGGCACTGACACCCCTGGGGGAATTCTCCTTCATCATCGCCCA
>CAYQCZ010000100.1:1465-10543 GCA_964415955.1 uncultured Verrucomicrobiota bacterium
GGCGGTGGGGGCATCCCTGCTCACAACCCTTCTGGCCCCCGGCCTGATGCGGCAGTCCAGAACGCTCAGCGGATGGATCGACGGCAGGCTGCCGCTCTGGCTGCGCGAATGGATTGCATTCTACCACGCATGGCTGGGGCGTCTGGCGCAAAGCAGCGGCAGAAGCTTCCTGTGGCGGATGACCCGGCCCAGGCTTTTCCAGATAGGCGGGCAGATACTGGTCATTTCAGCCGTGATCCTTTTCGCGCGCCCTGTGCATCGGGTGCTGCATGAGCGGTTGGGCGAAGCGTGGCTTTTCCCGCACGCACTGGAGCTGTTTTTCTGGACGGGGATGGGGCTGATCACCCTGCCGCCGCTGGTGGCCGTCTGGCGGAACATGGAGGCACTGGTCATGATGTTCGCCGAAAGCATCACGGCTCAAAGCACACGCCGGCAGACCTTGCAGCCGGCCCTGGAAACCGTGATGAAGGCGGTTTTCTCGCTGGCGTTGCTGATCTGGATCCTGGCGTTGCTGCCATTCGCCGCCTCTCTTTTGTGGGCCGCGCTCGCCATCGGCGGAATTCTCCTGCTGTTCACCGTGCTGTTCTGGAGCCGGCTCGTGTTTCTTCACAGCCTTCTGGAGATCGAACTTCGGAACCAGATGCAAATCGCAATGGGCGACGATGCGCAGGCAGGTGCCACGATAGCCTCGATGCTGAAGGCCCGGCAGGAGGAATGGAGGCTGCAGGCCGAGGAGTTCCTGCTGCCGGCATTTTCCACCGCGTCAGGCAGACGGATCGGTGATCTCGCCCTGCGCAGACGCTTCGGCGCCTCGGTGGCCAGCATCGACCGCGGCGGTGTCATCATCCCGAATCCCACGGCGGATTCGGTCCTGTATCCCAACGACAAGCTGCTCCTGCTTGGAAGCCCGGAGCAGATCGACTGCGCAGTCAGGGAGTTGTGTGCGGTGCGCCGCACAGACGCCCAGCAGCAGATCGGGGAATTCGGCCTGGAAAGCCTCGATGTCCCGGAGGCGTGGCCTGACAGCGGCAAGACCCTCCGGGAGCTGGACTTTGTCAGGCGCTTCGACGTGCAGGTGGCTGGAATCCGGCGAGGACAGCTTCGCATCATCACACCTTCGGGAGATGACACGGTTGAATCCGGCGATCACCTGCTTGTGCTGGGATCTTCCGACCGCATCCGGGAGTTTCGCCTCCAGCTCGGTGGCGGACGCCTCTGAGATCCGGGAAAAAACCATCTCAACGCAGCAGAACGACACGCAGCAGGTGCCCAATTTGAAATGCCCGCAATGCCCAGTCACCTTCCTTCAATCAATGGCGCTCGTTCAGGACGGGCATGGGCAAGCCCGCCTCAGCGGTTGATGTCGAGCTTCCTTCATGCAGTATGGACGTTCCGTCGCACAGGCACCACAGCACGGGTGCCAGGGCAGGCGGCAGGCCATCAACCATCCATGGACATCGGGTCGTGAACACACATTTCAAGGGCTGGGCCAAGCCGGGGCCCGTTCCGCCGGGTGCCGTGTCTGGAAAGCCTGAATTGGCACCGGGCGAGACGCTCGACGCCATCAGCGGACACTTCAGGCTTTTCCAACTGGAGAAAGGACATCGCTTTTCCACAGACGATGTGCTGACCGCCTGGTATGGCACCTCATGGTGCCCGTCGGCGCGGACTGTCCTCGACCTTGGCAGCGGCATCGGGACGGTGGGCATGATTGCCGCATGGCGTCTGCCGGGCGCGCGGCTCGTGACGGTGGAAGCGCAGGAGGAAAGTGTGCGTCTGGCGCGCAAGTCCGCCCAATGGAACGGCATGGAGGATCGTTGCCAGATTCGCCATGGAGACTTTCGAGAACCCGGCGTTCTGGGCTCCCACGAAAGGTTCGATCTGATACTTGGGAGTCCTCCCTACTTCCCACCCGGAACAGGCATGGAAAGCGACCACCCCCAGCGGCAGGCTTGCCGCTTCGAATTGCGCGGTTCCATCGCGGACTATTGTGCCGTCGCAGCAGGGCATCTGGAGGCGGGCGGCGTCTTCGCATGCGTCTTCCCCATCGCCCCGGAGGATCAGGCCTCGCGGGTCCATGCCGGTGCGGGAGCCTCCGGCATGGTCATCGTCCGCTGCCGCCCGGTGGTGTTGCGCGAACACGAAAGGCCTCTCCTTGGTTTGTTCGTCATGATGCGGAAAGTCGATCTGCCGGAACGCATGCACGAGCGCACATGGACCGAGCCGCCCCTGATCATCCGCTGCGAGGACGGCTCCGTTCATCCGGAATACGCCGCGGTCAAGCTGTCCTTTGGATTTCCTCCGTGACCGGCCCGCATGAGCGCGGCGAGTTTCTCGCGTTTTTCTTTCCCCTCAAGTTCAACCTCTGACATCTTTGCCCCGGTATGCGTATGCGACGTGAGGCCCGCGAGCGGGCCGTTCAGTTTTTGTTTCAGCATGATGTCAACCCGCCCCAGGATTTGGAGCGGGCCATGAATGATTTCTGGGATTCCCAGCGCACCGCAGCGCTTGAGCAGGAAAAGGGCAAGGCGACATGGGGCGAAAAGATCGAACTGCCCCCGCCCACCGCCCACGAAACCTCCGTCCGCCTTTTCGCCGAACCGCTGATCCGCGGCGCCATCGAGCATCGCGAACGGCTGGACGCGGAGATCGCCCGCCACACCAAAAACTGGGACATGAACCGCATGGCCGTGGTGGACAGGAACATTCTCCGGCTTGCCGTCTATGAAATGCTTTTCCGCGAGGACATCCCGCCCGTGGTCAGCATCAACGAGGCCATCGACATCGCCAAAAAATTCTCCACCGACGAAAGCGGCAAGTTCGTCAACGGCATCCTGGACAAGATCAAGGGCGACCTCATGCGGGCAGCGAGGACGGTGAAGTGAGCACCGCCCCCGGCCAGTCCTCCGATGCCGTGGCAGACCTTCATCTGCACACGCATTTTTCCGATGGCACGTATTCACCCGAGGAACTGGCCGCCCATGGCGCGGAACATGGGTTGTCCGTCATGGCCCTCACGGATCACGACACCGTGGAGGGTTGCGAACGCATGGCCGCCGCCTGCGCCTCCCACGGCATCGAGTTCATCCCCGCCAGCGAACTGACCGCCGAACACGGCAACCACGAGCTTCACATCCTTGGATACTTCCTCAACACGCGGCACGACAGGCTTCTTTCCGAGCTCGCCCGCTTTCAGGAGGTGCGCCAGGACCGCATCCGCCAGATCGTCGCCCGTCTTCATCAGCTCGGCGTCAAAATGGACCCCGAACTGGTGTTCAAAATCGCCAACTGCCGCGCGCCCGGCAGGCCTCATGTCGCCCGCGCCCTCGTTCAGGAGGGCTTTTGCGAGAATCTCGACGAAGCCTTCAGACGCTGGTTGAAGAAGGACCGCCCCGCCTGGGTGCCCAAGTTCCGCATCACTGCGCCCGATGCCATCAAGTTGATTCACGACGCCGGCGGTCTGGCGGTCCTCGCCCATCCGGGATTGAACCATGCCGACGAAGTCATTCCCGCACTGGTGACGGCGGGCCTTGACGGCATCGAATGTTTCCATTCCCGCCACTCCACGCCCACCTCCATGCATTATCTGCAAATCGCCGACCGTCACGGGCTGGTGGCCACAGGCGGCTCCGACTGCCACGGCATGAACAAGGGCCAGCCGCTCATCGGCACCATCAAACTGCCCTACCTGCATGTCGAGCAGCTCAAACAACGGCTCTCAGCCCGGTCAACCCCCCCATCCACAGACACGCACTGAGGCATTTCTTTTCGCGCATGGGCTTCTTTCAACGACTCAAGGAAGGTCTTTCCAAGACCCACGACAAGCTGGTCCACGAGATCAAGCGCATCGTCACGGCTTCGCCAAAACTCACAGAGGCCACGATCGAGGAATTGGAAGCCGCCCTGCTCGCATCCGACTTCGGCGTGGCGATGACCCAGCAGATTGTGGCCGCGGTCAAAAAGGGCTACGAATCACAAGGGCGCGCAGGACTTGACGTCTTCGCCATTGCACGGCGTGAAGTCGAGCAATGCCTCGGTGAAGGAACGCACGCCCTCAAGCGGGAACCATCCGGGCCCACCGTGGTCTCGCTGGTCGGCGTCAACGGCACGGGCAAAACCACCACGTCCGCGAAACTCGCCCACCTCACCCAGCAGCAAGGCCGCACCGCGCTGCTGGCCGCGTGTGACACCTTCCGCGCGGCTGCGATCGACCAGATCAAACTTTGGGGCGAGCGCCTCGGTGTGGAGGTGATCGCCAGCGGATACGGCGCTGACCCGGCCGCCGTCGCGCATGATGGCGTCTCCGCCGCAGTGGCACGCAAGGCCGACTACCTGTTTGTCGATACCGCCGGACGCCTGCACACCAAACACAACCTCATGCAGGAGCTGCAAAAGGTGCATCGCGTGATGGGCAAGCAGCTCCCCGGCGCGCCGCACGAGGTCCTTCTCGTGCTGGATGCCACCACCGGCATGAACGCACTCAACCAGGCACGCGAGTTCAACAAGGCCGTCCCGCTCACCGGCCTCGTGATCACCAAGCTCGACGGCACCTCCCGCGCGGGCATGGTGGTGGCCATCCAGCGGGAATTGAACATTCCCATCAAATTCATCGGTGTCGGTGAAAAGGCCGGGGATTTGCAGCCATTTGATGCAGGCGAGTTTGCCCGCGCCTTGTTTGAAGACTGACGCCGGGCCGGACAAATTCCATTTGCCGTCATCCCACACCCATCTATCCTCCGCCGCGTGCCACCAACCAGCCGACAGTCCATCGACGCCACCACAAGGCTGTGCGGCGTGGTCGGTCATCCGATCAAACATTCCGCCTCGCCCGCCATGCACAATGCGGCCATGGCAGCCATGAATCTGAACTGGCGTTACATGGCCTTCGATGTGCCCCCCGCTGAAATTGCCACCGTCATCCAAGGCGCCAGGGCGATGCGGCTGGTCGGCCTGAATTTCACGGTTCCCCACAAGCTCCTCGCCCTGGAGATGTGTGACGAACTGGACACCACTGCGCGCAACTGGGGTGCAGTGAACACCATCCGCTTCGAGGCCAGGGACCCTGACGGCCGCTGGCTGCCGCTGGCGGACCTCCCAACTGACAAGGCCGTTCATGTGCGGGCTCATGGCTTCAACACGGATGCCGACGCGATCATTCGCGCCCTGCATGAGGACCTGCAGTTCGATCCGGCTGGCCGGTCGGTCACCGTCCTTGGCTCCGGTGGTGCCGGGCGTGTCGCAGCCCTGCGCCTGGCAGCCGAAGGCGTGGCAACGCTGCACCTCGTCAACCGAACCCTTTCCAAGATCGAGCAACTGGCAGCGGAGATTCGCGAAAAGTTTCCGCAGGTGACGGTGTTTCTCGGTTACCCGCCCGATGGACGTTGTGATCTTGTGCTGAACGCCACGTCACTGGGATTGAAGCCGGAAGATGCCATGCCGCTGGACGCAGGCCGGCTGCCGTTTTCAGGTGTGCAACATGTCTATGACATGGTCTATCAACCCGCCGAGACACCGTTGCTGCGTGAAGCAAAGGCCGCAGGCTGCAGGACGGCCAACGGACTGGGGATGCTGCTTTACCAGGGCGCAAAGGCATTGGAAATCTGGAGCGGCCAGGCCGCGCCGGTGGAGATCATGCGGCAGGCCCTGATGCACCACATATACGGCAAGGACACCCCGCACTGACCACACGTCAATCCCATGCCTCCTGACGCCGCATCCGTCGAACCCGCCGTGCCATTCTGGTATTGGGGCATTGTCTATTTCGTGTTCGGGTCGATCTTCGGCAGCCTGGCCAATGTGTGCATCCACCGGATGCCGCGCGGGCAGAGCATCGTCACGCCGCGCTCCCACTGTCCGAACTGCGGCTATCTGATTCCCTGGTTCCACAACATCCCGCTGGTGACATGGCTGCAATTGAAGGGGCGTTGTGCCAGTTGCAGCGTTCCAATCTCGCCGCGTTACTTCCTGGTGGAACTGCTCACAGGCGTGGCGTTCCTGAGCTGCTGGATGGCCTATGGTGCGAAGGCGCCGGCCGTGGCCGCGGTGCTGTGCGTGCTGCTCTACGGGTTCATCATCGCCACCTTCATCGATTTGGAACACTTCATCATTCCGGATGAAATCACGATTGGCGGCATCGTCGTGGGATTCCTCTGCGCCACGGCAGTGCCCATGTTGTTTGACACCCTCTCCCGCCCGGAGGCGATGCGCGCCAGCGCAGTGGGCATCGCGGTGGGCGGCGGCGTGGTGTATGCCATCGTGCGCGCCGGCAAAATGCTTTTCGGACAGCGGCATGTGGAATTGGAGCCTTCCAGCAGGTTGATCTTCACCGAAACCCATCTCCATTTGCCGAAGGAGGTCCTGCCCTACGAGGACATCTTTTATCGCCAAAGCGATACGGTGGTGCTTCATGCCCGTCAGATCGAACTCACCGACCGCGGTTACCGCGATGTGGCTGTGCGGCTGAATCCGTCACAGCTCAGGGTGGGTGAGGATGTTTTCAACCCGGATCAGGTCCATCACATGGAGGTGGTGACAGATGCCGTGGTGCTGCCGCGGGAAGCCATGGGCTTCGGCGATGTGAAATTCATGGCGGCCATCGGCGCGTTTGTTGGATGGCAGGGCGTGCTGTTCACGCTCATGGTCAGCGCATTGATCGGTTCCGCCGTGGGCATCGGGGCCATTCTTCTGGGCCGCAAGGAATGGTCGAGCCGCATCCCTTACGGACCTTACATCGCACTGGCGGCGACGCTCTGGATTTTCTTCGGTGTCGAACTCATGGGCGCATGGTTCCACATCCTTGACTCCATCATCGGTCCGAGGCCCTATCCCGCAGGAGCCTGATCCATGAACAGGACCGCCATCATGCTGGGCATGGCGTTGTGGTTGACGCTGCTGGGCCTCGGTCTGGTCTGGGCCACCAACCCGATGGCACGACCGCCGGCGCCTGATCCGGCCCGCATCACTGCGCCCCAGACACAGGCAGCATTTCCAATCCGGCTCACCCAGCTGCCCTCCAGCGCCGACTCCACCGTCAGCAAATGGAAGGCCGCCGAAATGGCGCTGGAAGGCACGATGCCATCCACAAAACCGTCATTCGACTACGAGGCATGGGCCTTCCGCGAAATGCGCGCCCGCATGATCGCCTTCATCATTGTATGGAGTCTGAGCGGTGGCCTCATTTACTGGGTGGCAAAACAATTTTCAAAGGCGGACACCCAAGGTCCTTGAAAGCCCCGTTGCATTGGAAAAGTCGCCTGTTACCATTCCGCCCGTCCATGCGTCACATTGCCTGTCACACATCATTATGAAGACGTCCATCCAGACACTGATCATCGCCCTGCTGACATCCGCCACGTTGCACACACACGCCGCCGAGGACCGCAAGGCCAAGGTGTTGAATGACCGCTCCAAGACGGAAGCTGCCAGCCAGGAGTGGATTTACAACGATCTGGAAAGCGGCTTCGCCGAGGCCAAAAAGTCCGGCAAACCCATGATGGTCGTGCTGCGCTGTGTGCCCTGCGTGAACTGCGCGATGTTCGATGAAACGGTGGTGAACCGCGACCCCAAGATTCGCGAGTTGATGGAGAAGTTCGTCACGGTGCGCATCATCCAGGGCAACGGCCTCGACTTGAGCCTCTTCCAATACGACTTCGACCTGAGCTTCGGTGCCTTCTTCCTGAACGCCGACCGCACGATCTACGGCCGCTTCGGCACACGCACGGAAGACCAGGAAAGCCGCAACGCCATCTCCATCGAGAGTCTCGGCAAAGCCCTCGAAGCTGCACTCGAACTCCACAGGAACTATCCCGCAAACAAGGCTTCCCTGGCTGGCAAGAGCGGTTCAAAACCGGCTTACGCCACGCCCGAGCAGATGCCCGGATTGCAGGGCAAATACGGCCCGAAGCTCGATCTCGACGGCCAGGTGGTGCAGAGCTGCATTCACTGCCACATGATCCGCGACGCCGACCGCCGCCAGTTGCGCGCCTCTGGCAAACCATTCACGGACGTTGACCTGTTCCCCTATCCCCTGCCCCAGACCGTGGGACTGACGCTCGACCCGCGTGAAAAGGCCACTGTGTCGCAGGTCGCTGCAAACTCCTCGGCGGCGAAGGATGGCTTCAAGCCTGGCGACCAGATTCTTTCCCTGTCCGGCCAGCCCATCATCAGCGTGGCGGATGTTCAATGGGTGTTGCATAACGCTCCGGACACGGCGCGCATTCCCGCCGTCGTATCCCGCGCAGGCAAAACAGCCAATCTCACGCTGAATCTCCCGTCTGGATGGCGCAAGGCGACGGACATCAGCTGGCGCCCGACCAGTTGGGAACTGCGCCGCATGGCCTTTGGCGGCATGAAGATGGATGTCCTGCCGGATGCCGACCGCACCAAGATCAATATCCCTGCGGGACAGATGGCGTTGAAACTCGCCCACGTCGGCCAATACGGCGAACACGCCCTGGCGAAGAAGGCGGGATTCATCAAGGACGACATCATTGTCTCAGTGGATGGCCGCAAGGATTTCCTCACGGAAAGCCAGCTCTTCACCTACCTGCTTCAGAACAAACGTCCCGGATCAAAGGTTCCCGCAGTCGTCATGCGCAACGGCCAGCAGCTCAATTTGCAAATACCCACGCAGTAGGTCTGACACTTGCGATCCATCCGTAACCCCCCCTCCCGGTGGACCAACACTCCGTGGAGCCTGACTTCCGGAAGGACGCGCTACGCGAGTCCCAGACATTCCCCTCTGAACGTTCAACGTTGAGCGTTGAAAGTTGAACGTTGCTCTGCCGGTGGGGCGACACTCCGTAGAGTCCCCTCTTCTCGTCCTCGTCCTCGATCCTTCTCCGAATTCAGACAGGATGAACAAGAATCACAGAATGAGTTCAGGTGGGTTGCCTTGCGCTGCGAGGCAACTTTGGTCGCAGCGCGACCAAAGCCACCTTTCAATGTGCGGCGCTTCCCAAGCGCCTCAAAACCTTGTGGACGTCAAATTCGAGGTCATGCACAATTGTGTTTATGGGTGTTTGGTCTCGTAACTCTGTTATCAACGACCCGGCTTCGTGCCGGACGCTTGACCGGGTG